>CALKMO010000207.1 GCA_937991785.1 uncultured bacterium
TGACGTATCGGGATCTGTCGCCGGCAGGTGGTCTCTGAACTTTTCGGCCGATCGCGGAAATGAAGGATCCCGAACGTGGCGATGGACGTTCGCGCCGCGCGAGCCGTCTGAAGGGTTCTCGCCGTCCTCGTGGCGCATCGCCGGCGCATGGAAGGGTAGCGGGGAGGCCGGGGAACGCGGCGGATTGCACGCCGAGGCGCATGCCTGCGGGGTTCGTTTCCAAGCGGCGCCTGGGGCCGAGGCTTCGCTTTCCGGCAAACTATCGGTATGCGGCGAGGCGTCCGGATGGCGTCTTCCGATTACGCTTTCGTGGCGAATCGAAGATGGCCGCTTGACTCTGGGGGATCCTTCCGCGGGGGGGCTTGAGGCGGTCGGGGCGCGATGCGGCGGTTCGATCGCGCTCTCCCTGATGGGCATCGAGGCGTCGGGGAGGATCGAAGAGATGCGAATCCTATCGGGCGGCCGCGTCGTTGACTTTGCGAAATGGATGCCGATGGTACGCGCGAGGGCCGGAATACCGTGGCTCGCCTCGATCATGGAAGGCGGTGTCTGCGATCTGGAGGCTACGATGGAGGCCCCCGGCGATTGGAAGGTACGGATCGGCCGGGCGAGGCCAAGCGGACCGGAATACATGCTGCGCGCCGAAAATATCCCATCGAAATTTATACCTTGGCTGCCGGCTTCGCTCGAAGGTGAAAAAGTGTCGGATGGGAGGTTCGATCTGGAGGCCGCCTTCGTTCGCGGAGAAGACGGGAGATGGAGCATCGTAAAGCGGCTGCTGGCGAAGGGAACGGCCATAGAAACCCCAGGCGGCATGATTTCAGCGGAAGGCATCGAGGTGGAGATGAGTCTGCCGCCTCCGAAGATACGATCCGCCGGCGGAGGGGCCGATCCGGCTTCGGCCCTTCCATTCCCGTCGGCGCGTTGAAAATCCGGACGGGGAGAACCGGAAGAAACGGTGCGACAGCGGACCGGGATCGAAGGCCGCACGGTTTCGAACCCGGTCGAGGCAGACGCGGCGGATCAAGACCGCGGGAGAGGACCGCCGACAGGATGGCGGGAAGGATCATGCCTAAGGTAAGGTTTCTGCCGGACGACGTGTGGGTGGATGTGCCGGAGGGAGAGACGGTCTCCGAAGCGGCCGGGCGCGCCGGGATCATACTGAATTCGGCCTGCGGCGGCGCCGGGACATGCGGGAAGTGCATCGTGAGATTGATCGAAGGGACCGCCCCCCCCGACGAATCGACCACCCGCGGACTCAGCGAGGAAGAGATCGAAGAAGGCTACCGCCTCGCCTGCCGGGTCCGCGTCTTAGGGGACGCCGCTTTCATGGTTCCCCACGGCAGCAGGTTCTACGAGCAGCAGGTGCTGACTGACGGGATCGCGCCTTCCGTGAAGGGGCCGCGGCCGAACGTGCGCCAGTATTTCCTGGAGCTTCCGCCCCCGTCGCTCGAAGACCAACGCTCCGATATAGACCGCCTCTCCGACGCGCTGCTCGGGAAGGCGCCGCCGTCGGTCGAGGCTGGTCTCGAGGAAACGCGGGAACTGAGCGAGGCGCTCCACGCCGACTCGTTCCGCGTCACCGTGACGCTCGTCGGCAGCGCCATCGCGCGCGTCCAGCCTGGCGACGCGCGCGGGTCGTGCTTCGGCCTTGCCTTCGACATAGGCACGACGACCGTGGTCGGTTACCTGGCGGACGTCTCGACCGGGAAGGACCTCGGGAGGGCCAGCCGGTCGAATCCGCAGGCAGTCTTCGGGCAGGATGTCCTGTCGAGGGCGAGGCACGCCGCCCAGTCGCCCGACGGGCTATGGGACCTGCAGGAGCGGATCGTTTCGTGCCTGCAGGATCTGGGAGAGGAGCTGGCGCGGAAGGCTGGGATCGGCCTGGACCGCATCTACGAAATCGTGACGGCCGGCAACACGATAATGACGCACCTGTTCCTGGGCCTGAACCCGCGGCACATCGCGCAGGTGCCGTTCACGCCCGTGATAAGGCGCGGTTTTTCCGCCGCGGCGGCCGATGTCGGATTGCGATACTCCGGTCGAGCGCGCCTTTTCACGATGCCCTGCGTCGCCGGGTACGTCGGAGGCGACATAACCGCCGGCATGGTGGCGACCAGGCTCGACCGCCGCGAAAAGCTTACGCTCTTCATAGATATCGGCACCAACGGGGAGATAGTCCTTGCGGAGGGCGGCAAACTGCTGGCGTGCGCCGCCCCGGCCGGCCCGGCGTTCGAGGGCGCCAGGATATCGTGCGGCATGCGTGCCGAGCTTGGCGCCATAGACCGTGTCCGCTTCGACGGCGAGGAGATCCGAATATCCACTATCGGCGGGCGCCCGCCGAGGGGCATATGCGGCACCGGCCTGATAGACGCGGTGAGATGCCTGCTGGATCTGGGCGCTGTAGAGCCAGCCGGCCGCATGGAGAGGCCGGACGGTCTGCCGCCGAAGGTGGCCGGGCGCATGCGCGAGGGCAAGGGGGGGCTGGAGTTCGTACTGGTCGGGCGCGAGGCAACGGAGGATCGCCGCCGCGACATCGTCATAACTCAGCGCGACGTGCGCGAGCTGCAGCTGGCCAAGGGTGCGATCAGGTCAGGCGTGGATACCGCCATGGCGATATGGGGGGCTTCGGTCCGCGACCTTGACCGCGTCCTGCTGGCCGGGGGGTTCGGCAACTACATAGACAGGCGGAGCGCGCTCGCGATAGGCATGTTGCCGGAGGATCTGCCGGTCGAAAAGATCGAATTCGTGGGCAACTCGGCCGGCATGGGAGCGCGCGCCGCGCTATTGGATGTGGGGGCAAGAGATCTGGCCGAAGAACTGGCGGCCAGAACGCAGTACGTGGAGCTGTCCGGGCGGCCCGATTTCTCCGACGCATTCATGGCGGCGATGGTCTTCCCGGAACGGCGGTAGGGTGGTCGGCCTTCTCAGCGGGGCGCGCCTGCGCACGGCCCGGCACCATTCCGAGCGCCTATGGGATTTGGGTCCGGCGCCGCATATTAGCCGCGAGGTTCGGGCGCAGGGCCGGGGGGTACAGGCACGAAGTGGCGATCGTCGCTGCGGCGTTTCTGTTTTCGTTCGTCCTTACGCCCATCGCCGGGTCACTGGCCGCGCGCGCGGGGCTCGTGGACCTGCCAGGCGGAAGGCGGATACACCACGCGCCCACTCCGCGCGGGGGAGGGGCCGCCGTGATCGTATCGGCGGCCGCCTGCATCGTCGTCGCGGAACAGCTCGCCGGCCTCGTCGCCTCCGGATGGGTCGCCGAACCGCTCGGAATCGTCTCGGCCGTACTCGCAAGCGCGCTTGCACCGTGGGGAACGGATGCTGCCGGCGCGGCCGGGGCGGTCTGGGACGCCGGATCGCCATCCGTTTTCGCTGGTACAGCGGCCTGTTTCCTGCTGGGGTTGGCGGACGACGCGCGCCATCTAAGACCATGGACCAAGCTAGCCGTCCAGACCGCCATATCGGTCGCGGTTGTTTTATGGAGCGGGATAGCGATCCCATTACCCCCGGTCATCGGAATACTGTCCGCGCCGGCAACGGTCTTTTGGCTGCTGCTGATCACGAACGCCTTCAATCTCCTGGATAACATGGATGGGCTGTGCGCTGGCGTCGCAGCGATCGCGGCCGTGTTCCTGGCGCTGGTCGCGCTTGATGCCGGTTCCGGACGCGCAGCGATGGCAGCGGCCTGCGCATGCGGGGCGCTGCTTGGATTTCTGGTCTACAATTTTCACCCGGCGCGCATATTCCTCGGCGATGCCGGATCTCTTTCGATAGGTTTCTTCCTTTCGGCCTCCGCCGCAGCCATATCTCAGAATTGCGCCGCCGCGCACGGGACGGCATCCGGCGCGGACCGGCTGGCGGCGGCAGTTCTGCTTTTCCCATTTACCCTTCCGCTATTCGACACCGCCTCAGTTATGCTGATACGGCTGCGCGAAGGGCGTCCGCTGCTGGAGGGCGATACATCACACGTATCGCATCGCCTTCTGGCAGCGGGATTGACCCGGCGGGAAACGGTATTGGCGATGTATCTGGCCGCACTGATTGCGGGGATTCCGACGTTCCTTCTGCCTCGCGGCGATGCCGCGGGCTGTCTTTCTCCGCTGTTAGCGGCTGCGGTGTTGGTCGCGTTGGGGGCGGCCACCAGAGGAGCTTATACCGAATGGGGTGCTGACCCGGGCGGCGCGAGCGGCGGAGCGGCCGCCTGGAGAAAAGCCGGCGGCGGGACGCCTGATGTGAGAGACTACGGCAGATATCGGGCAGGCGGGGGCAACGGAGCGGGATCGGCCTCCGAAACGGGAAGCTGCGGGAAAATGTCCGGCGGCCCGGGCGGCCCGGGGGCGAACCCGATGTCGTGAATCGCGCTCCGCAAGTCCGCCGTCAGATCTCGGCTGCAATCTTCCTTCGCGACGCGCGGAATCCAGCCCATCGCTCTGCAATAAAAACGGCGCGTTTCCGCGCCGCTGGGGCCGCACGAAAACAAGGACGGCGGAACGCCCGGATCCCTGCCGGCGGTGGGTTCCATTTCCACTGGTTTCCGGGCGTCCCGCCTGAAGCGCGTTTTTACGGATCGGCGGCCGGATGCCCCGGCCGCTGCCGGCAACTCAGCCGGCACCGACCGTATTGATCGTCTCGTCGAGATCCTTCTGCTCTTCGTCCTTATCCACAGAACCGATGGAGAATGCTTCGCCCAGCTTGAGGAAGAACTTTTCCCTGATGCGGAATCCGAAATCGTAGCCACCCAACTCCTTCCGCATTGCCTTCCGGTCCAGCGCGAGTTCCCTGGTCTTAAGGTGCAACAGCCTGCGGTCAACGAAGAACTGCACAACGGCGTTCCAGAGGGCGTTTTCGTCGCCGAGGTTCGCTTCTATTGCGTCCCTGTCATCGTCCACTTTGTCGGACAGCGTCTTCCATTCGTCGCGGTCGTAGAGGTATGCCGCGGCGAAATCAGCCAGCGAATTGCCGGCTGGTGCCGATGGGGACCCTGTGCCTTTGAATCCGACCGCCTTCTTCATGGCCTTGAGCCGCGACTGCCACATGAGCCGGGCCTCGTGGCGGTATCGCCTGGCGTCGAAGTAGGATTCCACAGCGTTCATCAATGCGGCCGAGTCTCCGCTGTTGAGCGCATCCTCGATCGCTTTTTCTGCGTCGCGGACCTGCTGTCTGGACGACTTCCACTCCTTCCAAGCCTCGATGTACTCGGCCGCATCCAGCACAAGGTTCCCCGAAGGCTTCGACGGCTTTTTGAGTTCCGGGGGGTCATAGCCCATCCCGCGGGCTACCTTCCTCATCAGCTTTCGGGCGGCGGTCCTTTCGACGCGCCCCATGTGCGCCTGGAACCTGTCTCTGAAGAACTTCGCCACCTCCGCCCTCAAGGCGTCCGCGTTCGAGAGGTTGGCCTCCATCGAAGCCCTGTCGGCCTTCACTTTGTCCAGCGCGTCGTCCAGGTCTTTGCAGGCTTTAATGTACGCGTCGGCCGCCGTCTCCAGGTCCACCGCCCGCGCCCCCGCACACGCCAGCGACGCGACGGCCGCCAGCGCGGCCGCCGCCCAGACTGTCCTCCGCATCTCCGGTCCTCCGTTCATGGCGCGACCTCCCGTCAAAAGCGGCGGCGGGATTCGACATTCGGCAATCCCCGCGCGCCATGCCCTGGCGGTTCCTCCGTCGGTCGAAACCGCCCTTGCCCCTGCGCGACTCGCCAATATGTGACGTTCCGGCTCTGGAGGGTTTACTGCAATATCGCAGGCTGCAATCGCTCGGCGGGCCGTTTCCGTGAGGCGCGTATTGAACGCCGCGCGGACACCGAATCGCGCGCAACGCCAGTTTCCCTTCGGTTGCGGAGGCGCGCAATCGTATCGCGGCACCCTTGCGGGCAGACGGATGC
>CALKMO010000208.1 GCA_937991785.1 uncultured bacterium
AAAAGACCGCGGCGAAGGCGGAGAAGAAAGCGATCGCGGATGCGGCCACCGGCACGGGCGGGGCGCCGGCCGTCGTGGGACGCGCGGAATTGACATCCCGCGAACGGTTCGCGCTCATGTACAAACACAAGGAGGCCGATCACGTTCCGATCATAGATTCGCCCTGGGGGCCGACGGTCGAAAGGTGGCGGCGGGAGGGGCTTCCCGAAGGAGCCCCCGCAGGCGAATTTTTGGGCTTCGACCTCACTGCAGGAATCGGCGTGGATAACAGCCCCCGCTACGAGGAAAGGGTCATCGAGGAGACCGAGGAATATATAATAACATTCTCCAAGTGGGGCGCCACGCTGAAAAACTGGAAGCACAAGGCCTCCGTTCCGGAGTTCATTGACTTTACGATCAAGGACAGGAAATCGTGGGAAGAAGCGAAGAAGCGGATGACGCCGTCCGAAGACCGCGTCAACTGGGAACGCCTGGAGAAGAATTACAGGGGCTGGAGAGAGAGGGGCGCTTGGATATCGGCCAGCGGATGGTTCGGCTACGACGTGTTTTCGAGCTGGCACGTCGGGACCGAACGGATGCTCCTGGCCATGATCGAGGATCCCGAGTGGTGCATGGATATGTTCGGCACAGCCCTGGATCTCAATCTCAAGTTGCTCGACATGATCTGGGACAGGGGCTATCGGTTCGACTGCTTCCAGTTCCCGGACGACCTGGGCTACCGGAAGGGGCTGCTTTTCTCGCCGGACACGTACCGCGAAGTGCTGAAGCCTTTCCACAAGAAGGCCTGCGACTGGGCCCACGCCAAGGGCGTGGTCGTCATGCTTCACTCCTGCGGGAACGTCGCGAAGCTGATACCGGATCTCATAGATGCCGGCTTCGACGGCCTGAACCCTCTGGAGGTCAAGGCCGGGATGGACCTTGTGGCGATCAAGAAGGAGTACGGCGGCAAGCTGGTGCTGCAGGGCGGCATAGACGCGCGCAAGATGAAGGACGGGGCGGCCATAGAGGAGGAAATTAGGACTAAGCTGCCTGAGGCCAAGAAAGGCGGCGGTTACATTTTCCACTCCGACCATTCGTTGCCGAGCGACATAGGTCTGAACGATATGTGCCGCGTGGTGGCGCTGGCCAAATGGTATGGGAGCTACTCGCGCTGAACCGTTCCGTCGGGCTTCTCAAGATCGGGCCGGCAGAGGCGGCGGCCGGACGCCTCCGCCTGCTCTTAGGCCCCGCCGTTCAGCCTCTCCGCCTCCTTATCCATCCTATGCCGCCGGAGCATGTTATGGGAACGGACCGGATCCGGCCCGGACGAGCCGCGATGGTTAAAAGAGGAGGCGGAAGATGCGCGACGCGAAGGCAGGATCAAGGCCGAAGGTGGAGGTGTTCACGGACGGGGGGTGCGATCCGAATCCAGGCCCTGGCGGATGGGCCGCCATCCTGAGGTGCCGGGAGATGGACCTTCAAAAGGAGATATCGGGGGCGGAAAGGGATACGACCAACAACCGAATGGAACTGACGGCCGTAATAGAAGCGCTGTCATCCCTAAAGGTGCCGTGCGATGTCAGGGTCGTGACGGATTCGCGCTACCTAGCCGACGCCTTCAGGGCTCGGTGGCTTGAGAAGTGGAAGCGCAACGGATGGAGGACGGCGGACAAAAAACCCGTGAAGAATCAGGATCTCTGGATGCGCCTCGATGAACTTTGCCGAAAGCATTCTGTTGTTTGGATCTGGACGGAGGGACACGCCGGCCATGCGGAGAACGAGCGATGCGACCGCATGGTCAGGAAAGCCCGCGAGAGACTGTCGGCTGGAAACTCTGGCAGCAGATGCGAAGGGGGAGACGTTCGGTCGTAGTCGGCCGGGCGCCGCAGCGGATACACATCTTCCGTCCCGGCTTCTCGCCGGCGGTCACCCGGCACCCGGAACATTTATCCTCGCGCTTCTTTTTAATCTCTCTTTTCCCTGGCGCGCATCCTCTCCTCACGGCGGCGCGCCTTTCCCCAGGCTATCCTATTCCCTTCCCCTAGGCGTCTCTTCTGCCCCCTTGCCGCTTCCGCCTTCCTCCGTGCGGAGGGCTCCCCTCTTCGGACGCTGCGCTTCTCTCTCGAGGCGTATCTCCAATCTCTGTTCCGTAAGCAAGAGACGCATCGTCTCGAAGGCGGAGGCTGATATCATTGGGGCAAGCGGTTTGCGCGAGGGATTCGAGATATACCCTCGGATCTTTTCCAATATCATCCTGTGCGCGTAGGGATACGCTGTCTCGGGTCTATAGCCTTCGGCTTCGAATATCAGAGCGGCCGAAGCCGGGCATGAAAACTCGAATCGGCCGCGGACCGCGTCGCTCTCGCGGATCGGCTTTCCCGGCGCCACGATCAACACTCGCCCGTCGATGGGTCTGCCGTCGGCCGCGTCGGTCATCGTTCCGGAGATTGTCGTTCGCGGGGACGCTGGTTGCGGTAAGCCTGGCGCATCGAACCATATGGGGTTGGAAAGCGAAGCGCGGCGATCGAGCGGTCTTCCGCTCTTCTCAAAGGCCCTGACGACATACCAAGCATGGGACCGCTCGCGTATGGGGAAGGTCATCTCGCGGATCTCGGTCATGCCTTCGTCGGCGGTATGCGATAATACCACTTTTCCGTTCCTGATGATTTCGACTCGGTCGAGCTGCACGCCTTTTTCGGCCGAAGCGTAAGCCTCCACGGTCAGCGTGCATGCGGAACCGTCGGCGCGGGTCGAATCCCCTGGGAAAAGGCCGCGCTCCGGGATGCTTACCATTAGTGCCGGCCCGAAGGTTACGCACAACCTGCCTCGCGCGACGGCCTCCATTGCCTTTTCCTGAGACGGCGGCCCATCCATTCGGATAAGAGCACGTATCTCAGGCGGCTCGCCCATGCCCAGGCGCGCGCCGGAGGCGGCCAAGGCCGGCACGCGATATCCCAGATCCAAGATGCGGAACCATAGCTCCTCGGCATCTTCGGACCCGTCCAGTTCGACGGCGTCGTATGCGGGGCCGAGCACCGTTTCCAAAGGCAGGGACGAGGCGAGGCCGATCCGAAAGGTTCCGGCTCCGCCATAGAAGTCCCTTAGCGCCTGCGGCAGCATCGGCAGGACGCCCTCCGCTTCCGCCGTAGCGTCGCCGCCCAGCCTGGCTCTCACGACGAGCCCCCCGCGAACGCGGACCTCCTCGAAGATCGCTACAGGAGGGGTAAGGGACGATATCGCCGGAGGCGGCATCCCGCTCAAATCTCCGGCGCCGAACGCGAACGCCCACCCATAGACCGGGTGGCTTCCGATCGAGGGGCACGGGATGGCGATAAAACCGTCGCTAGATAATTCGCGGCACTTGCGCCCCATCGCGGCCGGGTCTCGCGCGGCGCCCCCGCCGAAGGGCCCGGATACTCCAAGGATCTCTATGCCTTGGCCGCGCGCGATCCGGCAGAGCGCCTCCAAGTCGCAAGTTCCATCAAAAAGCCCGCTTCCGTCCGCGGCGTTGCCGAGCCCGGCCCTGAGGTCCGCGGCATACCACCGTCCCCCGTGGCGTTCGGATCGGAATCTGGGGCGGCCCACCGCGATATCGGTCCGCCGCGCCTTCCCGGCAGCGACCTCCAGCGAAAACTCGGTCGGCATCACGAACCGGCTGGGTCGGACGGACATCCGAACCATGCCAGGTATGGCCCTGGCCTCGAACATTCCGTTCGTCCAGAAGCCGTATCCCGGCATTTCCGATCCTGCAATCCGGTCTCCCATGTCGGTAATCTTCACGTATGCGGGGACCGTTCTTCCGGAGACGGCCTCGTAAACCTTCCCCCTTATCACGGCCACGCCGCAGCTGCGCACAGCCTTAAGCACCATTTCGGCCTTCATGTCGCGCTTAGCGTCGCCCTGCTCCATTGCCGGGGCGTTGCGCCCATCATCCCCTCTTGCCAGCCGCTTTTTCTGTTCTTCGATCTGAGCGAGTATCTTCCGCATTTCTTCGTCCGGGTCGAGCCGTGCCTCCGACCTCCATGATACGGCAGTCCCTCCGCTTCCTCCCGGGAACGGTCCCGGCGCCGCATCGTTGCGGCGCCGCGCTTCGGCGTCGGGGGCGTCAAGGCATCCGCACGCGAGCGCCAGCAACGCGGCGGCGAATGCGGCGAGAGGCGTCGCTGTAGCGGCGGCACGCCGCGGAAGGTTCAGCGAGTCGCATGGGAATACGGCCATTTCCGCCCGGACCGCCCGAGCGCTCGACATATCCATGCCGGGTTTGCGCTCCCCGGCCTGGCCGCCGCTCCGGATATCGGGGGAAGGCATCCCTTATACGAGCTCCGAAAGGATGGAGTTGGACACGCAGAATCCGTGCCGCGTGAGCGAGAGCCGCGAACCTTCCATGCGAGCCAGCCCCATTCCGATCCAGGTTCTTATCGCGTCTCCTTGGACTTCGGCCAGATCCAGGCCCGTCCTGCGCCTTAGGTCGTCCAAGTCCAGCCCTTCGCGCGTGCGGAGCCGCAGGATGACTTCTTCCCTGGCAGCCCGTTCGCCCTCCAGACGTTCGCGTTCGACGATCGGAAGCTTGCCGGCTGCCAGAGCGCGGCGGTATTTCCCCAGGTCGGCCGCATTTCTGTACCTTTCGCCTCCGACGAAGGAAGCCGCCGAAGGGCCGACGCCTAGATAGGGCGCCCTGCGCCAGTAAGCCAAGTTGTGCCTGCATTCGCATCCGGGCCTTGCGAAGTTCGATATCTCGTACTGCAGCAGCCCGGCGCTTTCCAGCATATCGCAGGCATCTAGGTACATCGCGCGCATATGCTCATCGGGTGCCGGCGATACCTTGCCGGCAGCGACGGCCTCGGCCAGCGGCGTGCCGTCCTCGACCGTAAGGGCGTAGACGGAAACATGGGCCGGATCCAGCGAGAGGGCAGCCTCGATGTCCCGGCGGAACCCGGCCGGAGTCTGCCCCGGCGCTCCGTACATCAGGTCCAGCCCCACGTTGCGGAATCCGGCCGTCCGCGCCGCATCGAAAGCCCGGCGTATTTCATCAGGACCGTGCCGCCTCCCCAGCGCGCACAGCGTACCAGGATCGAACGATTGCGCCCCGATGCTCAACCGCGTCGCACCCGACGAGGCCAACATTCGCAATTTGCCGGCGTCGAGCGATTCGGGGTTCGCTTCGAACGTCATCTCTTCGACGCCACCAAGGTTCACGGCGCGTCCAATAATCCGTAATAGCGCCTCTATCTCGCCCGGCAGCAGCACGCTCGGCGTACCGCCGCCGAAGTATACCGTCGCCGGCCGCAGCACGACCGGACAGACAAGCGCCAGCTCTCGTTCCAAAGCGCATAGGTAGGCGGCGACCGCATCGGGGGTCCTTATTTCCGAATAGAAGTCGCAGTAGCGGCAGAAGGAAGAACAGAAGCAGACGTGTACGTATAGCCCCCTAGGCAATACGGATCCTGCCGCCCGGTACACTTCGAGCCTTCGCGCCCCGTTCTCAGCCATCCGGTCCAGCGCCTTTCCTCCCCTCAATGCCTGCCGGAAGCGCCCAGCAAGCGGGCGGCCCGTCCGTTAAGCCCTTTGACTCGGTTCCCCCGCCCCGCGGAATGCGCGCCCGATCTCCTCCATCGCTTCCTTGAGCTTCAGCTCGTCCTCAGGGCCCGGCACGATGCCGCCGTACCTGGTCCGTTCGAATATGCGGGTGACCTCAGCGACGGGAGCGGCTATAGCGGCCGTCCGCCTGGCCACGGTGGCCGCGAATTCGGACGGCGTTTGCGAAGGCCCGCGCGCGATTCCGCGGCCGGCGAGCATCGCCAGCAATTCATTGTAGAACCGCAGGGCCGCCTTTTGTCTCGGATGCATCTTCGAAACGCTTCCGCGCCGATCCCGCCCGCGGCCCGCGAATCGGTAGGTTGCGAGCAGCAGGCAGACGGCGGCGGCAAGCGCAGCAGCGGCCGCCGGGATCCAGCGGCCTACATACGTCTCCCGTCCGCGGTCGGATCCTATGCCGAGCGCCGATCGCAGCTTCCCGGCCGCCGCCTCTATAAGCGCCGATTGCGCGGTCGCGTCGTAGCTCAGGACGAAATCCCATGAACGGTCCACCCACCCGCGGGCTACGATTGGACGCTCGCCCGGCATCGCCGGAGGAAGATTCTCTCCGGCAAACATCCGCACCGGAGGAACAACTGGGGGCCCGATGCGCCCGATGTCCGGCGTGGGATCGAACCGCACCCACCCGGTCCCGGCCAGGAATACTTCCGCCCATGCGTGGGCGTCGCGGTTCCTGAATACGTATTCGTCGCGCGAAGCGTCGTACTCGCCCCCGGCCAAGCCCGTCGCCAGCCTAGCTGGCACGCCGAGCGCACGGCATGACAGAACAAAGGCCGACGCGAACAGCATGCAATGCCCGGAGCGGCACCTTTCGTCCGCTATGAACGCCGACACCAAATCGCCGGCGACCGAGGATGTCCATTCGAGATCGAGCGAATAGCGCCACCGGCCCGAATCCCTGAACAGACGCAGGAGCGCCTCGGCCTTGTCCGCGTCGCTCCTCGCCCCCGAGTCCATGGCCGCCCTGGCCGCCACCGTCTGTGCGGCCGGAGTCAGCGCGGACGCTTCCAGGCAACGTTCCCGTTCGACGCCTGCGGGAGATGACAGGTCGCCCGTCGGGACAGCGTCTCCCAAGAAATTCGGGGGCAGCAGCGAACGCACCGAATAGCGTTCTCCCATGGATATCGTCCCGCCATCCCCCGTCCACAACGTGCCGTCGCGGTCGCGGAGCACAGACGGCCACCGTATCGCGACGGCCGGCGCCATGCACAGGAAGTAACCTATGCCGCCCTGCAGGAGGATCTCGATATCCTGCAGGACTGTCGAATCCTCCGACCACGCCGGAGCCGCCGCGCCGGACAAGACCGCCGTCCATCCGTCGGCCTTGCCGTCGTCGGCATCCGACACTGCCACGCGGCCCGGCGCCGGCGATTCCCACGCTCCGTTGACATAATCCGAAAAACACAGCCCGCGCAGATAAAGGTTGCGGATCGAAACCTTATCGGCGGCCTGCCCCGAGAGCTTGAGGGAGAGCGTCTTCCTCGAATCGTACTTCAGCCTGGCGATGCCCCGAAGCGGCGCTCGTTCGCCCAGACCGGTATCGAAAGCCCATCCAGGCGCCGCTCCGCTCCGCGGGCGCCTCCCTTCCGATACAGTCCGCGTCTCCACGGGCCTTAACATCTCCACCCAAGACATGTCGCCCAGCGCCCTTGGTGCGGCCAGGAAGAATACGGCGCCGAGCAGGAGGTCGGCGAGGACGGCCGTCCCCCATAGCGGAACCCACTGGCGCGCGCATCGCCTATCCAACCTGCCTCCGCCCCCCGCCCCGGCCTTTAGCGATAGGGATATTTCGCCGGAGCGCTCCCAGGCGAGCTTCGCGGCGCTTACCGAGGAAAGCAGCAGGAACCACGCGGCGGCGGCCGTCAACAGCACGATCCTCAGGATCAGATCCGGACCGCCGTCCATTCTGGCCGACAGCAGCAGCAGCGCCATGTTGGCCCATATCGGGACGGCGCTCCCGCGGCGGACGCCGAAGAACGAAACCGCCTGGGAAAGGCATAGTAATCCGCCGAGTTCCTCGGCAAGGGCCGCGCCGTCGCCGGCCGTCCGGGCGTGCCAGCGGTACAAGAGGATCGGCAAGGCTGCCAGGAGGATGCCTCCCTGAACGGAAGGGCGGAGCGCCCCGATCCTACCGGCATCCACGGTGGCGGCGGCCACGCAGGCGCAGATCGCGACGAGGACGGGCCACGCCCACGATCCGCCGGCCATCGAGAAGGCCATCGCCCCCGAAAATGCCAGCAGGTAATGCGACGCCTTGAAAGTGCGATCCAGGTTCACTGTGCCCTTCCCGGCATCCGCCCACGAGAACGGTCAACGGCCGGCCGCCCTTACGGTTCCACGCCCGCCACCTCCGCGCCTTCCTCCCCGTCGGCGAAAAGATCCCTTACGGAGACATCGCTGTCCTCCCTAGATATCCTATGGAAAGTCGTCGTGAATTCCGGGGAGCCGACTTCGATGATCTTGACGCTATTGTCGGGCGTCGCGTAGCGCGAGAGGTCCAACCCCATGCGTATAGATCCCAGCCCAACGACGACGATGTAAGCCCTGCGCAGCGCATCCAAGTCCATCGCCTCGTAAAGCCGCAATAGGTCCTTTTCCGGCGCCGGCTTCAGTTCGGCAAGGCATTCGAGCAGCACGTCCAGGTTGCGGCGTTCCATGTTGAGATCGACCTGCATAAGGTTCGGCGCGAAGGCGGCCACGTTGACTTCGCACCCCATTCTCACGCAGTCGCGCGCCAGCGTCGCTACGAACGATACCGCCTGTTCCAGCAGCGCCTCCCCTCTCTGTCCCATCCTCCGCGTGCAGGTATCCAGGCATATGGCGACTCGCCGCATCTCGGGCCTCTCGAACTCACGAACCATGGTTCTGCCCAGGCGTGCCGATGTGCGCCAATGTATCCACCGCGGATTGTCGCCGGGACGATACTCCCGTAGTCCCCGGAAATCGTCGTCCTCCCGCGAGGGCCTCGTCCTGGCCATCCTGACAAAAGCCCTCTCCATCTCCACGTATACGCTCCGTTCCACCTCCCCCAGTCGCGGGTAGACCGTCAGCCGCCCCGGCACATCCAGCCGCGCGGCCGCAGAGAAGACCCCGAAGGGGAAGGTGGTTCTGACGATGGTCTGCCGGAAGGCATGCACGCCTCTCCGCCGCAGCCGCATCTCGTACCGTACTTTCTCCGAACCGCCGGCGGGGACCCCGGCGGCGAACGCGTGGCCGCGACGCACCCCCTCGTCGGTCAATCCTTCCTCTATGCGGAGCGCCCCGGCGGGCAGGAAGGAGGAATTAGCGATCGTCAGTGTGACGGCTATGCGATCTCCTGCAAAGACGCGATCGGGCAATGACCGGCGCAGCGAAATGCCCCTCACGCACAAGCGTCCGAACGCGGCGCCGACCAGAAGCATCGAAAAAAGGATGGTGCCCAGCAGTAAGGGAATGTTGCCGAGCCTCGCGCCGAGCGCCACGCATATCAGTGCGGCTGCGAGTAAGGCCCACCCGTTACCGGTCATGCCCCTGGCCATCGCCGCCGGCAGGGCGGCTGCCCGCAACGCCGGCGCCAAGATGTCTTTCAAAAAGGCTCTGGACGGTGCGTAAGCGGCCATTTTTTCCGCCCGGCCCGCCGCCGCTTGGGATGGGGAATCCCCCGCGTCACAGCGGCACGGGAACCTCTTCCACTATCTCCTGTACTATCTTGCGAGCGTCACGCCGCCCGCCGCTCAAGGCCCCCTTCTCGACGACGCGGTGCGCCAGCACGGCCACCGCCATACGCTTTATATCGTCCGGCAGGCAGAAGTCGCGGCCTTCCGCGAAGGCCAGCGCCTGAGCGGCCCTGTAGAGCATCAGGCAGCCGCGCGGGGAGACACCAAGCGCCAGCGCCTTCGTCCCGCGGGTCTTGTTCGCAATCTCTAGGATATAGTTGGCCAGCGCTGCATCAACCTTAACGCCCCTCACAGCCTCCTGCAGGCGGAGCACCTCGCCGGCGTCCAGGACCGGATCCAGCGTCTTATCGAGAGGCACGCCGGACCTGTGCGCCTCCAGCATCCTAAGCTCGGAGTCCCTGTCGGGGTACCCTATCGAGATCTTAGCAAGGAACCTGTCGAGCTGCGCCTCTGGGAGAGGATATGTTCCGGCGTATTCTATGGGGTTTTCGGTAGCGAGCACCATGAACGGCTCGGCCAGCTTGTAGGTCCGGCCGTCCACCGACACCTGGAAATCGTTCATGGCTTCCAGTAGGGCGCTTTGCGTCCTCGGCGTGGTGCGGTTGATCTCGTCGGCGAGCACGACATTCGAGAATATCGGCCCCCTATGGAAGACGAACTCCCCGGTCCGCTGATCGTAGACGGACACGCCTATCAGGTCGGACGGCAGCAGGTCAGGCGTGAACTGTATCCTGCGGAACTCGCAGTTGATCGAAAGGGCCAGTGCGTGCGCCAGCGTGGTCTTGCCGACGCCGGGAACATCCTCTATCAGGACGTGTCCCCGAGCCAGCAGAACCGCGACGACCTGCTTGACCGCCTCATTCTTCCCCAGTATGGCGCGCTCGATATTCTCTATCAGCCGGGCGACCTTCGCGGCCGCCTCCGGCAGGATTTCCCGCGTAGCCTTAAGTCCTTCCTGCGGCAAGACAAACCTCCTCGCATTCGCACCAGGCGCCGCACGCCACCGAATAAATGTTAGCACGAGGCGCCGACGTGGCAAGGATGCATCCGGCAGCCCGGGAGGATTTGAAGTCCTGCTTTTTCATGTCGGTGCGCAGTATTCGTTCGCAGGCCGGAGGAGGTTCGCATTTTAGCAGAGAGGTCTTTTGCAAACCCTGAAAAATAGCAAGCCAGGGATCGAACCCGACAAGCAATTTTTCAGCGGACAGAGAATAGTTGTCTGGGCGCCAGAGATATCTCGCGGCCAAGCCCGTCCCGGCGAATATGCGCCAGCGCCCTGTAGACGGCGAAGGATGAATAGGATTAAACCCGGCGTGCCGGCGGAGGATGCGCATCCCCTAGAGGGCGCGTAACAGGCAAGGCCTTCCTTAGCCGCCGCCATCCTATATGCTTGACTATGCATCGAGGGGGCGCTAAATGGTGCGTCACGCGTCGCGCGCAGTCGACGGGATCGCTTCGAACGATGCAAGGCCGAAAGGACTTGAGCTCGAATCGGAAGAGGCCGGTGGGAGGGCTTCTGTCGAATTGCATTGCGTCCTCCTTCCCGTTCGGCCGGAGCTCGAAGATGGAGGCGGCGGTTAGTCATGGGCGATCGGCGGTGGAGAAAACAGCCTGGGAGGACATAAGAGAATGAGCACGATACGACACATCAGGGTCGAGGCCGAATATCTGCCTGAGGCGTACGAAAAAGCGATACTGGCCGTGTGGGACCACGGGACGCCGATGAAGACCGAGTATGACAGGATCGGCGACCCGGAGTCGCGCGATGCGCACGTGACGGTGGCGGTAAAAAATCCCTTCGCAGTTCCCCGGTATCATCTGAACATCCCCGGAGGGCCGGCCGATCTGCAGACATACATCATGGAAGTGATAGACGGCATACACGATCACTGGATGGATCCCGCTTCCCCGAACAAGTGGAAGTACACCTATCACGAGAGACTGTTCGCCTACCCGGTCATCGAAGCCGACGGCCGGATGCGCAGGATCAACCAGATTGAAAGCATCTGCCGCAGGCTGGCCGAATGCCCCCACACTCGGCGGGCGCAGGCAGCCACTTGGCGGCCGGGTTACGACAACGAGATAGACGATCCGCCGTGCCTCCAGCGCATATGGTGCCGCCTGGTCCCGAAGGCGTGCGGGGACGGGCCTGGCGCGAAATCGTACGCGCTTCAGATGCATACTTGCTGGCGCAGCCGCGACCTGTACAAGGCGTGGTTTTTCAACGTCGTGGCGATGACCGAGCTCCAAGCGTACATCTCGAATCGAATATCGGAGCTCGGCGGCTTCGACGTTTCGGTCGGCGAATACCACGACACGGCCGACAGCCTCCACATCTACGGGTCCTACTTCGGGGAGGCGCTGCCGAGAATAGAGAAGATGCGGGATGGGAATTGGCGCGCCCGGTCGGTCGACGGAGAGAAGATGGATATCTGGCGCGAGATAATGGCCGAGCAAAGGGCCGCGCTGCTCGCCGAAGCCGAAAAGGAAGGGCGAAAGCTCTGACCGGCAGCGTGCGCCCGGAACCAGGAAACGGACGCGCGGCATCGGCCCGGAGGAGACGAAGGCGGGCCTAAGGACTACCGATGGAGCGGGAGACATTGAGCGACGGATGCGACAAGAGGCCGACATACGACTGGTGGCCCTCGACCTTGACGGCACACTGCTGAACGGCCGGAAGGAAATCCCGCAGGCCAATATCGAGGCGCTGAGAGAATGCGAGAGGCGCGGCATACGCATCGTGCTGGCATCCGGACGCATGACGCCCTCGATGGAGCGCCCGGCGGATGCGCTCGGCGCCGATACGTTCCTCATAAGCTACAACGGCGCCGTGATATGCGCATCGCGGGCCGACGGACGCGGGAGGCTGGAACATAGGCCCCTTCCGGCCGAGACGGCCGCCGAACTGATACGTTTCGGCCTCGCTCGGAGATACATGTTCAACTTCTACCACGAGGACAGACTGTACGGTCCGTCCGCATCCGACCTGCGGCGCTTCGCCGATATCTACTCGTCGCGCACCGGCGCGGCCTACGAGTTTCTGGACGACTTCTCGCGGATGGACGGCATCTCCCCAAGCAAATTCCTCTACGTGACCGAGCCGGATGAAAGGGAATGTCTCGTGAAGGAGCTGCTTCCGATATACGGCGGGCGGTGCACTATTGTGCGTACGGATCCGGAGTATCTGGAATTTCTCGGCCCCGGCGTTGACAAAGGGACCGCGCTCGCGCGCCTGCTCGGCATTCTCGGGCTGCGTAAGGAGCACGCTATGGCCATCGGTGACGGAGACAACGACGTCCCTTTGCTTTCCGCCGCCGGGACGCCCGTGGCCATGGCCAACGCTTCGCCGCCGTGCAAGGCCGCCGCCATCTGGATCACCGGCCGCGACAACGACGAAGGCGGAGTGGCGGAAGCGCTGGAGCGCTTCTTGTTTTGACACGCCGGGCCGGTCGCCATATATAGTTTTGCCGATGAGTCGTTCGACGGTCTTCTCTTGGCACCCTTAGGGGAGCCGTGGCACGGTAGGATGTTGCGGCGGGACGGGAGCCGGCGACCGCAGGCGGGCGGTCGGACCGCGGGATCGGGTCCGGTTGCGGCTACATTGGAAAAACTTGCGCGCGCATCCTGGCGCGTCCAGAGAGCCGGCGGTCGCCACCCAGTGCCCGATCGCCGCTTCGGGATATCGCGGCCGCACGGCAAGCAGCACAGGGGAGCGGCCCAAGTCTTCGAAAAGACGCGGGCGGCCGTAAGCGGGGGGGCGGGATCGCAGACTGATATGACCAGGGACGCGGATAAAGCCTCTGCGGACGGGAAGGCCGCGGCTGCAGGGAGACTGAGAGGCGAGGCGGAAGAAGCCGCCGTGCGCGACGGCACTGCGGACGGCACTTCCCAGTGGATCGAAGCGGCTGCCCGCTACAAGGCCGTGCTGATCGGCGTGCCGGTGATCTCGGCGCTTTCAGTGGTGGCGGTAGCGCTCGGCCGAATCTACGTCGAATCCGTAGAGATGGATGCTTGGACGCGGTATGAAAAGGCTTTGAGCGTCGAGGGCGAACCGATCAAAAAGTTGGAGGCCGTGGAGAGTCTCCTGAGATCGCTGGAATCCCGCGACGTGTTCCCCTTCGCCGTCATGCACCTGGCCAGAGGCTACTACGACGAGGCAATGAAAAAGCCGCCGAACTCCCCCGAGCGCGCCGCTATGCTCGACAAAGCCCTGGCATGGTACGAGACGTTCAACAGCCGGGCCGGGAACCACGTACTGGCCCCTTTGGGTCTCGAGGGTGAGGGGCTGGTCAAAGAGGAGAAAGGCGATTTGGACGGCGCAATAGCCGTGTTGTCGAAGGCTCATGCCGCCTACGCCACGCACTGGATCGCCCCGAAACTGTTCTACGACCTCGGCAGATGCCATTACCTTCGTTACCTGGAAAAGGGCAGGCCGGAAGACATGGATGAAGCACGCCGCTGGCTGGGCAGGGCGCGCGAGTTCACCATCGAGAGGGAGATTTCGCATCCTTCATTCAGGGGAAGGAGTTTCCCGTTCTTATGGAGGCGGGACGTTGATTTCCTGATGGCCGTCATTTCGAAACCGGGCCCGGCCATACCGGACGGCAAGGCGCCTCCGGAGAGGAAAAAGGAAGGCGGCAAGCCTGATGAATCTCCCGCTCCAGCTGGCGAGGGTAAAACGCTCGGCGCAGGCGCGGATCCTTCGAAAAGCGCGGAACCAGGTGGCAAATCATCCGCCGGCCAGGACGCGGTAGGAGGATCGGGAGAAGGCAAGTAGGGCTTAGGCGCCGGGAGCAGGCATATGGCGCCCGTGTCCGCCGCGTGCGGGGGAAAGCGCTTGGGCGCTTGCCCCGGCTGAGTTGCCATCCGCCTTTGGCGATGGAGCCTGCCGCGAAATGGCGGAACGCCGCTAGGACGGAACGGTCGGATGGACGGGCGCACGGAAGCCATGCGGCGCTTGCCCGATTGACTCACCGCGGCGTTTCCAGGCCGCCGGTGGCTCGCAACCTCGGTTCGGGGAAGGATGAGCGAAAAGCAGGGTAAGGGCGGATCGTCTCCCGCGGAATCCTGGGCCGACCGCAGGCTGGCGGCGGTCGAGCGCATCGAGCTTGATGTTCCGGCGGAAGCCCGCGGCGAGCGCTTGGACCGACACATCGCCGGCCGCATACCCGACCTATCCAGGTCGTATGTCCAGCGGCTCATACGCAACGGCCTCGTCCTCGTTGGCGGAAGGCCGACAAAACCCGGCAGAGAACTGAAGGGCGGCGAACGCGTCGAGGTCTCCATTCCCGACCCCGGCGAGATGTCCGCCGACCCGGAGGACATACCGCTTGAAGTCCTCCACGAAGACGACTCCATAATTGTAGTCAACAAACCGGCGGGCATGGTCGTTCATCCGGGCCACGGACATCCGCGGGGCACGCTGGTCAATGCATTGGCGTGGCGGTGCCGCTCGCTGTCGTCCGTCGGCGGTCCGCTCCGTGCCGGGATAGTCCACCGGCTGGATCGCGACACTTCCGGCGTCATCGTCGCGGCCAAGGGCGACGATGTTCACAGGAGACTTGCCGAGCAGTTCGCCGGGCGTACTGTGCGCAAGGAATACCTTGCGATAGTCCGCGGCAAACCCAGCGCAGAAAAATTCTCGTCCGGCGCTCCGCTTGGCCGCCATCCGAAGATGCGATTGAAAATAACGGTGCGGCATGACGGAGGGCGTGAAGCCTTGACGGAATTCGAGGTTATGGCCGCGTCGCGTTCGTTCGCCCTACTGAAGGCCCTCCCTAAAACCGGAAGGACGCATCAAATACGAGTGCACCTGTCGAGGCTCGGCCTGCCTATCCTGTGCGATCCGCTGTATGGGAAGGAATCCGCTATAACCGCATCGGAACTGCGTGGCGGGAAGCCGGTCCCAGGCGAACCGGCCGTAATCTCGCGCCACGCCCTACACGCGTTTAGGATCGAATTCGATCACCCCGTCATGGACAGCCGCGTCGCATTCTCGGCCCCGCCGCCGGCGGATTTTGAGGCCGCGGCGAGAATCGTCACCGCATCGCGAATTCCCCCCAATGGGCGGCCGGATACTGCGGACGGGGCGGCGGAGGCCTACGAAAGCCTATACGATATCCTTCGGCTATAGCCGAATAGGAGATCGGCCGCATAATGTGCCCATGCGCTGACGGGTCGTAGCGGAATTCAGCCGCGGCGCGCATCCGCTTGTATCGGCCGTAAGGCTCGGACGCGCCGAACAGAAGCAAGGCTGCGCGAAAAGACATCAATAGGAAACGCACGACATATAAGCGCCGGCCGCAAAGGAGGACGTTCGGCTATTCCCGCGGAGCGGGCGCCAAGGAGGGCGGGAAAGGGCACTAAGGCGGGCGGGGGGGGAGTGGAGGAAGGCGCGATGGGATGGGATTTCCTGATAAAGGGAGGTTCGGTAGTGGATGGGACGGGGGCCCCGGCGTTTCGCGCCGACGTTGCGGTAGAAGGCGGCCGCATAACCGAGATCGCCCTGGATCTTGCCGCTTCCTACACCGGTCTTGCGTCAGGCGCGGTTGTTATCGAGGCCGACGGCCGCATCGTATGCCCCGGATTCATAGACGCCCACGCGCACGGCGAGCTGGAGCCGCTGGCCGACCCTTCCGCCGCATCAAAGGCCCTGAGCGGCGTCACCACGGAGATATGCGGCAACTGCGGCTTCTCGCCGTTCCCGATGGTCGGAGCGGCGCGCGAAGCGATGGAGCCGGCTTCGACGGAGATAGGAATAGAGCGGGACTGGACTACTGCGGCAGAATACTTCGAACGCCTTGAGAAACGCGGGGCAACTATAAACCGAGCCTTTTTGGTCGGACACGGTACGGTCAGGTCGGCCGCAGGGGCGCTCGGATCCGAACCTCCATCGCCAAGCCAATCGGCGGATATGCGCCGATTCTTGGAAGACGCGCTGGACGCCGGCTGCATCGGCATGTCCACGGGATTGATCTATCCGCCGGGCTGCTTTTCCTCCACTGACGAGATAGTCGGACTGGCATCCATATGCGCAAGGAGGAACCGCATATACGCCAGTCACATAAGGGGCGAGGGCAACACGCTGATCGAGGCGATAGAGGAAGCTCTGGAAATCGGACGCAGGAGCGGCGCCAGGGTGCAGATATCGCACCTCAAGGCTTCCGGCAGGAACAATTGGCATAAGATCGAAAAGTTGGAAGAGGTCTTAAGCCGAGCCCGCAGGGAAGGGCTCGATTTCCACGCCGACCAGTATCCTTACACGGCTACCTGCACCGGGCTGGACGCAGTTCTGCCGAATTGGGCTTATGAGGGCGGCGTCAAGCGCGAGATGGAACGCCTCAAGGACGATTCCATGGTCCGCAGGATGGAACGGGAGATACACGAGAGGGCCGGGCGCGAGGGATACTGGCACGAGGTCATGGTCCTTTGGGCCGGAGGCGATATGCCGGAAGCGGCCGGCAGGACAGCCTCGGCCATAGCCTCCGAATGGAAGACGTCCCCTTTCGAAGCGGTCAGAAGGATACTGATAGGGACGAGATGCCGAGCCTCGGCGGTTTACTTCAGCCTCAGCGAGGAGAACGTCAGACGCATAATGAAATGGGACTTCGTGATGGTAGGCTCGGATTCGACCGCCCGCAACACGTCGGGGCCTACGGCCAAGGGAGGACGTTGTCATCCTCGGACGTTCGGGACGTTCCCCCGCGTCCTTGGACGCTACGTGCGCGAGGAGAAGGTGCTCGGCATGGAGGAAGCCGTGCGGAAGATGACATCCATGGCCGCGGATGCCTTCCGCCTCGAAGGTCGCGGCAGGATAGCGCGCGGCTGCGTCGCCGACATCGTAGTATTCGATCCGGAAAAGATCGCGGACACGGCGACGTTCGAGTCGCCGATGCGCTTCCCGGTCGGCATAGAACACGTTCTGGTGGCAGGCCGCAGGATAGTGGCGGACGGCAGATTGACCGGCGAGATGCCCGGCAGGATACTGAGGGCCGGCTGAAGACGGCGGCCCGAGGGGAACCACCCGGCGCCAGCCCCATGCGTTCGCGAACCCGGCTACTTCCAATTACGGCGATATCCTCCGTGCGGATGAACGCCTATGCATTCGCGCGCGGACTCCCCCTCGCCGCTCACGGCCAGCGTATTCCCAGTTCCGCAATCCCGATCGCGGCCAGGTTGAAATCTCGCCGGACGCTATCTGCCTCCTCGGCGGTCCGCGTCAACACAAGCACCGCTTCCGGCGCTAAGGAAGGAAGGACGATATCGCCACGCCGACGCCACTCCTTTTCCCGCGTCCAGTCGCAGTCCGGAGGCCGGTGCTTCTGGAACAGAAACCGGCGATCTTCAGGCAAGGCGCCGAAACAGTCCTCGGGCAGATATAGGACCGGCTCGATTCCAGCGGCCTCGGCAGCTTCGCGCCGTATGCATACCGCGTAAGGCTCGAACGACCATCTGACCAAGTGCGGGCACCAGCCCGCGACCTCCGCCGCTTCCCATGGCGACAGCGCCGTCAGCGACACCGCCGCCTCGCCCCCGCGTATCAATCTGCCGGAGGCCCGTATGCGGCCTTCGGCGAGTATGCGCCTGAGCGTATCCATCCCGTTTCTCGGCCTGCCGAGCGCGGCCAGATCGCGTATGTACTCGGCCCGGCTCTGCCCAGGGAACGGTCCGCGGAAGGCGCGGGTATAGTGCGCGAGGAAATCCCATCCGCGGCGAAGCTCGCCGGGCGACGGCACCGTAGATAAAAGGCCGCTTGCAGCACTCCGCGGGCGCGGTTCCGAAGAAGAACCCGCTTCTTCCGGCGAACCGTCCTCCCAGGATTCGGATGCCGGACTTCCCAAAAGAGCCTCTCCCGGCGGCTTCATCCGGCCTGATTCCGCAGCCCCATGCGGTCTTGCGGCGTCAAATTTGGATTCGGCGGCCGCTACCGGTCCGGCGTATGTTGCCGATCCCGGCGAACCGCCGGTCCGAAGCGACCAGACTGCCGAGGCGATACGCGCGCCTCGCTTCTCTAGCGTATCCCTGACCTTTGCCGGCAGGCATCCGCAAGGCAATATTTCGACAGGCATTCCGGCGGCCAGCCGCGCCAGCGCGAGGCGTTCCATACGCCCTCCGGACCTGACGGAGACTGCGACGGCCATCGAGGCTATTCCGGCGGCCAGGGCGTCGCGCGTCGCCATCGAGACCTCCTTGGGAAGGCGCGGGCTTCCAGGAGGAAATACGGATATCCACAGAGTCTTCCCGTAGGTGTAGAGTCCGCGGTTTCTATCGTAGAACGCCGCACGCCGCGTCTCTTCCAGCATCCCAGGCACGGGCCCTTCTAGCGCGACTATCATAGCCGCGCCCGCCTCGGCCGCCCCCTGCGCCGCCGCTTCGTGCAGGTCCAGCCCCAATCCGGCTACTATGACCCGGCCGGTTTCAGACGCTCCGAACACCAGCGCCCGCGTAGCCAAAAGCCAATCCAGTCCGCCGCGCACGCCGCGCGTCCGCCGCGAATTCATAGCGAATACGGAAGGCGCTTTCAGCAAATCCAGCGGCCCTTCGCAAAAAAGCGGCAGCCCTCGAAGCCGATCGTCGAGCGATCCCGGACCGGCGGGATATTCCGGATCTGAATGAGTAAGGAGACGGACGCCGGGAGGCAACACCGGAGCAGCCGAACTCCAGATTGGGTTCCCAAACGGCGAAACGCCGGACTTCGCTCTATCCAAAGGCGACGGAGAAGAGCCTCCAGGAGAAAGGCTCTCGAACTTGCAACCATCTCCGTCTTTCGGAGCCATGGTCGTTACCCTGCAAAATACGGCTGAACCGTTCGCCCCATCATTAGACCCTGCCGTTTGGAAGGGAGCCGTTTCCAGTTCGACATCGTACGGAGCAGGCTGCGCTCCCCGCCGAATAATTTCGGCGCAGCGTCAATAAACGGGCGTTTCCCCGTCGTCCTCGACGATCTTGCCTCCGAACGCCCGGTATATCCATACCGTATAGCCTATCACGAAAGGCATGCCTATGGCGGCTATGACGAGCATCGCCGTCAATGTGCCCTGCGACGAGGACGCATTGAATATCGTAAGGTCCAAGTCCGGCCTGCCTCGGGCCGGGACCAGCCTGGGAAACAGCGCTATGGCAACCGACAATACCGATCCGCAAACCGCCGCAGCCGAGCACGCGAAAGCCGCCTCCCCGCTCCGCTTGGCGTTGTACCATCCGGTCATGAACGCCGCCGCAGCCGTCAAGACGGGCAGCGCCGCCGCCGGAAGAGACGAGAAACGCGCGGCCGCAACGGCGTCAGCCCTGGCCGTCGCTATCGCCGCCGCGCCGGCCGTTACCGCCCAGGCGCTCCAGGCCGCCGACGCCCACTTCCTTGCACGCTCGGACATTTCGCCGCCCGTCTTCATGGCCAGGAATATGGCGCCGTGCCCGGCAAAACCGAGCAATGCCAGCAGGCCGAACAGCATCGAATACGGGGTCAGCATGTCGAGCGGCGAGACCGGAATGCCTTGGTTCGCGCCGAGCGGTATGCCTTCGAGCAAAGCGCCTCCTGTAATGCCCAGGAGGAGAATTGCCATCACGCTTCCTGCGGCAAACAGAACGTCCCATGCGCGACGCCAAGACGCTGATTCGAATTTGCCGCGAAATTCGACGGCGGCGGCCCTGCATATCAAGGCCATTATCAGAGCCATCACCGGAAGGTAAATCGCTCCGAAAAGCGTCGCGTAGGCTTCGGGGAACGCGGCGAATACCGCCCCGCCTCCGCCAAGCAGCCAGACCTCGTTCCCATCCCAGTACGGACCTATCGCGCGCAGTATCGTCCGGCGGGACTTCTCATCCCGCGCGAAAAGATGCCAAAAGCCGGCGCCGAGGTCGAAACCGTCGAGCGCGGCATAGGCCGCCAGGAACAGGGCTACGATGGCGAACCATGCGGTCTGGAGCAGCGCCAGCGTCATTTGCCCGCCTCCACGGAGCCTTTCGTCCCGGCTTGCGCCGTTCCTTCCGACAATGCAGGTTCGGACTCTACGCCGCCGGGCGTTCTTTTCGTCCCCGAGCCTGAAACCTCGGGCCCCTTCCTTATTATATCTCGCAGCGCCATCAGCCAGATCGCCAGGAGGATCGCATAGACGACAGCGAACGCGATCAGCGACGCCAGCACCTGCCAGGCCGGAAGCCCGCGCGTAGCGGAATCCGAGGTGCGCAGCACCCTGTATACCGCCCAAGGTTGCCTTCCGACCTCCGCCGTGATCCACCCCAGCTCGTTGGCGACGAACGGCAACGGAATCATGCATACCAGCAGGCGCAAATACCGCCGGCCGAGGCCGGTTTGCGGATCCATCTTCCCCTTTCTCTGCAGGAACATGCCGGCGGCGGTCGCAACGATCAGCAACGCGCCTATCGCCACCATGCCGTGGAAGGACAGGAAGGTCAGCAACACCGGCGGCCATTCCTCGCGCGGGAAGGCGTCCAGACCCTTTACCTCAGCGTCGAGATCGCCGAATGCCATCAAACTCAGGAGGCCCGGTACCCGCACGGCCGCCCTTACAGTACGCGCCTCCTCGTCGGGGATCCCGAATACCAGCGCCGGAGCACGCGGCCCGCTTTCGAAAAGCCCCTCGACCGCGGCCAGCTTTTCCGGCTGCGTATGCGCGACCTGCACCGCGTGCCAGTGCCCCGTGCCAAGCTGGGCGAGCGAAAGGACCAGCGCCGCCGCCAAAGCGAAGCGGACGGTCCGTTCCGCGAATTCCCGGTGCGTCCCCTTAAGCATGTACCAGGATCCGACGCCGAGGACGAAGAACGCGGCGGTGGCCAGCGAGGCGGCAATCGTGTGGAAGAAACGCGGAAGCATCGAGGGGTTGAACAGGACAGAAGCGAAATCGGCCATCTCCAGCCGGTTCCCGGCGCGCAAAAAGCCGGCTGGAGTCTGCATCCACGAATTGGCCGCGAGTATCCAGAAGGCCGAGATCGTGGATCCTAAAGCGACCAGGAGCGAAGCAGTCCGTATCGTCTCGCGCGAAAGTTTCCCCCAGCCGAATATCATCACTGCGAGGAAGCCGGACTCCAGGAAGAACGCGAATACGACCTCCGCAGCCAACGGCGCCCCGAAGACATCTCCGACCTTCCTGGCATACTCGGCCCAGTTGGTTCCAAACTGGAACTCCAACGGTATCCCGCTGGCCACCCCTACGGCGAAGCTCGCCGCGAATATCCTGATCCAGAACCGCGCCGCCGACCCGTCAGCCTCGTCGCCGGTCCTCGCATAACGCCGCATCAGCAAAAATATGTACCATGCAAGGCCGATGGTCAGGGGCGGGAATATGAAATGGAAGCCGGCGGTAAAGGCGAACTGCAGGCGAGAAAGGAAAATCGTGTCCATCAGAAACAGCTCCCCTTGCCCAAGGCTGCGGGCTCAGGCGTATCTTTCGGCCATAAGCTCCATGCTCAGTATGGCTATATGTTTCATCTCCTCGGCTATTATCTCGTCAACCTTTGAGGCGCCAAGATCGGGCGGCACGAGCGGTTTGAGGCCCAGGTAGAACACGATTGAATCCTTCTCGAGGCCGATGGCCATCCTGAGTATCCGCGTCAGGCTTTCTCGGCCGGTAAGCGTGGCGGAAGGGTCTTTCTTCACATCGAACACATGCCCGCCGGCGAACGCCTGGAGATACGCCTCCGCTTCTCCCTGGGGATCGTAAACCTCGCCGCCTCCCTTCTGCTTTTCCGACAGTCCCTTCCGCATGGCGGCGAAGATCTTTTCGTGGCCTTCCTCCATCTGCGCGAGGTTCAAGAATTTATCGGCCGCCTTTTTGAACTTGGCGTTTTCAGCGGCCTTCCTGTAGAAACGCGCCCCGTTCCGCTCGATCTGTTCGGCAATCGCCAGTATTTCGTCGGCGTTGAACCGCAGGCCCATATGTTTCCTCCTTTTCACGCAAATCCCGGCACAAAGCCGCGAATATGCGCGGCTTGGCGTCGCACCGTTATACCAGAGCGGCCCTACGCTACCGAACGATCCCGGGATTTCGCGCTCCCAACGGTTCCGCCTCCGGAAGATGGTACCGGCTGCAAACTCCGTCAACTCGAAATTTCGCCCGCAGCGAACCAAGCGGGGACGATGCCCCCCGCTGGGACGACGGCCGCGGACCGCATGCTGCGCCAACCCCCGAGGCGTTCAGAGCGAATTTCCGCCACTGTCCCGCCGGCTCGGCAGCCCCTATTTTTCTCCGCGCTTGCCGAGTTCCTTGTCGAGCATGAGCAGACCGCCCTTGGATTCGCCAAGCATTCCGAAGCGATCCACTATCTTCGCCGCGGTCGCTTCCTCCTCGACCTGCTCGTCCACGAACCACCTCAGCATGTTCGCCGCGGCGTGGTCCTTGAGTTCGGCGGCAAGGTCCGCAAGCTTGTGGATCATGGCCGTAACCTTTTTCTCGTGCTCCAACACTGCCTCGAAGACCGCCCCCGGCGACTTCCAATCGGCCGGCGGAGCAGCGATCTCTTTCAGGACTACGCGGCCGCCGCGATCCAGGACATGCTTGTAGAATCGCATCGCATGCCCGCGCTCCTCATCGGCCTGGATGCTCATCCACCTCGCCATCCCGTCGAGCGATTTCGACTCGAAGTGCGCAGCCATCGCAAGGTACAGGTAGGACGAGTACAGCTCGGCGTTTATCTGTTCGTTCAGCGCCCCTTCCATCTTCTTCGAAATCATCTTGGCCCCTCCTTTCATCCCTTGGTTCGCCTCTGTTCTCCTTCGCGGTCTCCGGCGCCTCGAAATATCCGAAAAGCTTTCTCGGCCCCGGCATGGAACCAAAGGGATCCGAGAAAACCTTTCCCTCCCGGCATCATCTCCGGGTTCGGTTGCGGGCGGGAACGGATCGCTCCCGCCCTCAAGCCGCCGAAACCGCCCCTGGCATCACTGCCGCAGCGGAGCTGCACTGCCGCCGCAGCGGGCCCTCTTCTCGGCTACGCCTTCCATAATCCGTGAAGGTTGCAGTACTCGCGTGCAGATATCTTATCCGCCTTTACCTTGAACTCGGCCTCCGGCTTATCTCCCGGTTTCAGGAACTTCCTGTAGGCTTCCCCGTCGGCGATCGCCTGTATCCACTCGATGTAGTGCTTAGCCTCCATCGGATGCGCCACGCCGCCGACCTTCACCGCAAACCCGTCAGGCCTCTTCTCGATGACCGGAACGTGTTTCTCCTTAGAAGCGTCTACGGTGTTCTCGACGAGCTGCTTCATCGGCTGATTGCAGCAGACCAAAGTCCCGGCCCCCTCGTGGAGGACCTCCACGATATGCCCGCAAACCTCGCACTTGAACACGGCAAGTCTCTGCGCCATTTTTCATCTCCTCCTTTCCTTGTTGCCGTTAGACCGGTTGCCCTTTCCTCGTGCGGCGACCGGGCTACAAGCAGGTCATTCCCTATAGGAAGCCGCCACCTACTACCGGCAGCCGCCCGATCCAAAAACATCTTTGACTTCAACGCGCGGCTTTCAGAGCCTCCCTGGCCGCCGCCAAGGCGGCTTCGTAATCGGGCTCTGACGCCGTTTCCTTCACTATCTGCGCGTGGCGTACTATCCCATCGCGGCCTACGACGAAGACCGCCCGGGCCAGAAGCCTCAGTTCCTCGATCAGGACGCCGTAAGCCATCCCGAACTCCGCTTTCCGGTGGTCCGACAGCGCCTTGACGTTCGATGCGCCGGCTGACGCGCACCATCTCTTCTGGGCGAACGGCAGGTCCATGCTGAGCACCAGCACGGCGACATCGCTGCCGAGCTTGCCGGCCGCCTCGTTGAATTTCTTGGTCTCGATGTCGCAGACGGGGGTATCGAGCGAAGGCACCGAGGCGATGATCGCGACTTTGCCCCGAAAATCCGACAGGCGGACCGGCTTCATGTCCTCGCCCACGGCCTCGAAGTCCGGGGCTTTATCGCCGACCTTCACTTCGTTCCCCAGAAGCGCCACCGGGTTCCCTTTCAGCGTTACCAACCCGGCTCGCCTTTTTTCAGCCTCCTTTCCGATCATCTGCTTCCCCTCCTTATATTCGGATTCCGGCCTTGAGACTTTTTCCGTTCCTGCAGGTGAACTCTCCCCAATGCAAGGACCGGGATACATCGGGCAGTTACATCCCGAACAGGGACAGGAGCAGCCCGAGAGATATGCCGCGAACGCCGCCGCAGTCACCCTTGGCAATCTCCGCTTCCCGGCTCCGGATCCCTCGATTTGAGGCCCCTTTCGATCAACGCATTTCGATTGCCCGGCTGTTTTCCCGGTGCCGGCTGCTTCTTTTTCTTCGATGGGAATATCTTTCGCCATTATCGCCAAATCCTTCCCGATCGAACGGCCCGCCTATTTTTTGTCTGTCTTAGTTATTTCCTTTCCGGCATCAGCCCAACCCTGGATGCCCTCGTGGTATTCCGTAACGTTGGTATAGCCGAAACTTCTGAGACGCTCCGCCAGCTTCGCGCTCGCCGGGCACTTCGGTCCGCTGCAGTATGTTACGACAAGCGAATCCTTTGCCGGGATCGCCTTCGCCGCATCTTCGGCCGATGCGTCGGGCGCGAGGCTCCTGGCTCCCGGTATCCGTCTGCCGTCATCCCACCTGCCGGTGCGGGCGTCCAGTATCACTATCGGTTTGCCTGAGGCTATGAGTGCCGCCAGCTCGTTCGTGTTTATGTATTTAAAACCTGTGACGGCAACACATTTCCCGCCGCCGCCCTTTCCGCACTGCCCATCATCGTTCGCGCTGCAACACGCACATTTGCATGAAGGCAGGCATTCGGGCCTTTCCTCGGCCTCGATGATCTTCCTTATTGCCGTCGCCGGATCCGCTTTCACCTTTTCGATGCAACCCTTGCAGCAGACATATATCCTGCAACAACCTGCGTCAACGTAAAGATCCTTGTTTACGCTCTCGCCCATTATCGGGCATTTCGTTTGAGGCTTCATGTCCCTCCACTTGGCCGGATCGCACATCCCGCAGACCGCTTTATCGTCTCCCAAGCCTCCGCATGGGGCGCAACCGTCGTTTCTATCGGAAGCGCATTCGGCGATAACAACGGCCGGTACAAGCAGAGCGGCCAGCAATCCCGATGTTAGGATCTGCCCTATATTCATCGCTACGTTCTTCATCTCCCACCTCCCCCGGCGCTCCGGCGCAACCGCATATTCCGTATTGCACCGCGCCCGGTTTTCTGCGAACCGCCGCAAGCGGCGCTCTTCGCCCGAAGCCAAAATCCACACGCCTTCGAACGGCATCTCAGGATCGTACGTCGCCGACGAGGGAGGCTCCGCGAGGTACTGGATGTTTGAAGCGCAGGTTCCTTCTTTGTCCCTCGCATGTTTGCCTCCCCCGTACGGCACCTCCGCTCGCGGCAACGCCGGACTAGAGCCGGAGCAGGCCGCCGCGACGCCCGCTTACGGCTACCAGTTCTCGGCCAGAACCTCGAAGAACGCCTTCGGATGCGCGCACGCCGGACACTTATCGGGCGCCTCTTTGCCCTCATGGAGATATCCGCAGTTCATGCATCGCCAGACCACCGGTTTGCCTTTTTTGAATACCGTGTTCGAATTGACGTTAGCCAGCAAACCCATATACCTTTTCTCATGCTGCTTCTCGGCGACGGCTATTGCGCGGAAGACTTCGGCTATATCCTTGAATCCCTCCTCTTCCGCCGCCTTTGCGAAAGACGGATACATCTCCGTCCACTCGTAACGCTCCCCGCCCGCCGCAGCCTTCAGATTATCGGCCGTACAACCTATCGTTCCTGCGGGGAACTTGGCCGTTATCTCTACCTCGCCACCCTTCAGGAATTGGAACAGCCGCTTGGCGTGCTCCTTTTCCTGGTCGGCCGTCTCCTCGAATATCGCGGCTATCTGCGCGAAACCCTCCTTCTTCGCCGCGCTCGCGAAGTACGTATAGCGGTTCCTCGCCTGCGATTCACCGGCGAACGCCGTCAGCAGATTCTTCTCGGTGCGCGAGCCTTTCAGTCCCATCGTGCATCTTCCTCCTTTCCTTCGGGGGATATGGTCTATCGTCCATTAGTCCCCCCGTTCCCATTCCCTTCTCCGTCCAACGCCAGCCCCGACTTTCGTCCTTTTTTTGCTTTCCTCCCTGGGCACTCAAGATCCCGTCCCTTCGCGTCTGTCCTCCGCTCTACGTTCGCAAGCCTCGTCGGGAACCCGTACGGCCCCGCGATCAAAGAGCGGTTGCGCTCATGTCGGTTCCGCCTCGAATCCAGCCCTGCGCACTGCGGCGACAATCGCCGCGATTTCTATCCGCACGCCCCGAACCCTCGCCATGCCCTTGCCGATATCCACGCCGACCGATTCGACGCCTGGACAAGCCGCCAGGGCGTTGCGGACGGACTCGGCGCAATGCCCGCAAGTCATTCCCCATATTTTCAGCTCGATCGTTCGGGCCGCTCCGCCGCTATCCTCCGGCGAGGCGCTGGCTGCGATGGATGGCAGCATCATCGCGAGCCCGCCACCGTCTCCAACCGCTCCTCCGGCCGAAAACTTTCGCAGTATGGCGCCCGGCATCGCGGCGGCGAGCAGAATCGCAAACAGGACGGCAGCCGATACATGGTTGACCCAAGATGGAAGGACTTCCGCCGGGCAGCAGATATCGGCGACCGCGGCGGCGCCGCCGGAAAGGATAGCGTCCATAAACGCTCCTGAAGCCAGGGCTACGGCCGCTAGAACCGCCAGGTAGACCGCGGCGCCGCGCCTGCCGAGGAGCCTTAGCGCCGCCGAGATGGTAGCCGCGTTCGTGGCTGGCCCTGCGATAAGGAACACGAGCGCCGCGCCAGGAGAGACTCCCTTGGCCACGAGCGCCGCCGCGACGGGAATCGCGCCTGTAGCGCATACGTACATGGGGATGGCCAGCAACATAACCGCCAACATCCCTGCGAGCCCGCCGCCGGCGAAGGCTGCGAAAAGATTGTCGGGCACCAGCGCCGATATGACTCCAGCCGCCGCAAGCCCGACCAGGAGAGGCAGCGCCATGTCCCGGGGAATCGTAACGAAACCGTACTTTAGCGCGCGGATGAAACGGCCGCCTCCGCCTCCGGCATTAGAGGAACAACATGCGGCCGGCGTCGAACATCCCGTCCGGCCCCCAGCGCCGGCGTCCGGTTCGCCGGTTCCGATCCCGCCGTACGGCTCGCCGCTCCTACTCTTATCCGCCGCAGCTACGGCAGCCCCGCACAAAAGACCGCTTGCGAGAGCGACCAGAGGACGAACGATCGCGAAAACCGGCCCCATCATGCCGTAAGTAGCAAGTATGCTGTCGGCGCCGGTCTGAGGAGTCGAGGCGAGGAAGGCGGCTACGGCGCCCTTTCCGGCACCCTGTCTGCGCAAACCGGCCGCCACCGGGATTACGCCGCACGAACACAGAGGCAGCGGGATGCCGAAAAGCGTCGCCTTGAGTATCGCCATCGGCCCGCGGCCGCCCAAGTGCCTGCCGACCCAAGCCGGCGGGATCAGCACAGAAAGAAGCCCGGCAGCAAAAAAGCCCAACAAAAGGTAAGGAGCCATCCGGCCCGTCATGAGCCAAGCGGACGACAATATATCCAGGAGGGTTTCGATCATTGCGCACCCCCAGCCGCCGCGGCATTATTATTGAAAAAACGAGCGGGGGGAGCCTGAAGCGCCGGCCCGGCGTTGGACGGTGAGGGGTCTTTCCAAAGAAGGCCGCGCCCAGACATCCCCCCCGCTCCCCGCTTGTGTAAAACCCTGGGATCTTCCCAGACCACGTCGCGACGTATCCCGATCCGCGTGAGGACGAAATCGTAGCGCACGGGATCGTCCGGCCGAATCCTGCGGAACGCGCCGGTTATCTCGACCGCGGCCCTGCCGTCAGCGGCGGCACGCTTCGTAAGCCCAAGCTCCGCCGCGATGCGGTGCATGTGCGTATCCACCGGCACGATCAACATCTCCGGGCCGATAGACGTCCATCCGCCCGGATCCACCTCGTCCCTACGCACCATCCACCTGAAGAACAAGTTCAGCCGCTTGCATGCGCTACCCGATTCGGGCGACGGAAGCAACCCTTCGTGCCAGCGCGCTCCGTAATCCTCCAGCCGCCGGACGAAGGCCGACGCGGCGCCCAAGATATCCGCATCGCCCGCACGAAGGCCCGCCGCCAGGAACCGCTCAAGCGATCCGTGCTTCCGCATCGCGCGCCCGGCAGCGTACAGGAGCGCCGCGATATCGTCACCGGACGTAAAGCGATGCCTTACGCCTCGCAGTACGGAGCTCAGGCGCCGCAGGCTCGCCCGCGCCGCGAATTCCGCCGGGGCGTCCCCGAGTCTGCCGAGCACATCCGAGGCGTTCCGCAATATCTGGGCGACGCGGCCGTAGGCGAGGGAAGAGGCGATGAGCCCGACGATCTCCCTGTCGCGCAAATCCTTATACGCGTACAGAAACTGCAGAGGATCGGGCGCGACGTACTCGCGCCGGTTGTAGCGCGCGTACAGCCCTTCCAGCGAAGCGGCCAGATCGCCATCCGCCGACCTGCGGCTTATGCCCATAGCCGCGCGCTCCTCTGCGCGTTTCCTTTCGGCCGCCATCCCAGCCATCGCGCAACCCCTCTCCTCGGACTTGGATGCGCCCCCGGTTCGCGCCGGGCGACAAGTCTCCGCTTAAGCCTCTATTCGCCCCGCCGCGCCTTACGCCTCTTCCTCCGGCATTTACCGCACCAGCCGTCGAACTCGATCCTGTGCCCCGCGATCCTGTATCCGCTGGCCTTCTCCGCCTCGACCGCCAACCCTTCGGGGAGCGCCAACGGAACGTCGCTTATCCGGCCGCAGCCCAGGCATCGGACGTGGCAGTGAGGCGACACGTTGCCGTCGTAGCGGCATTCGGCACCGGCATGTTCCAGCTTCAAAGCCAGCCCTTCCTCGGACATGATCTCAAGATTCCGGTACACGGTACCGAGGCTTATCCGGGGCAGCCGCTGCCGAACCATCTCGTAAAGCTCCAGGGCGGAAGGATGGGTGTCCACGCCCATCAATTCCTCGAGGATCGCCCGCCTCTGCGCCGTCATCCGCTCGATCCCCCTCCGCCCGTCCGCTCCGCCGCTCCCCATTTCCGGGAACCTCCTATTAGTAACCATTATCATTACTAACATATTCCCGCCTTAGGTCAAGAGAAAAAATCCGCGCCCCGCGTTTTTTTACGAGCCGCCGCGTCCGCCTCTTAAATTCGGCGTGGCGTTCGGCAACCTGCGCGCAGCAAACTCGCAGCGCGAGTAGGCCCGGCCTCGGCGGAGAACTTGGCGCTTTATGGAGAACAGACCCCGCCGCGATACGTTAAGGTGCGCAGGACGAGCAGACGCTCCGCGCGGCGGCTTCGGCCGGGAAGAGCGGGCTTCCGTGCAGCGATTCCCATCGCACCCGTTCAATCGCAGGCCTTGGCAGCATCGTTCCAGGCCGGGCGCGGCGCCGCAGACGGGAAACTTCTACGGCGCGTCCCGGCGCGCGGATCCTACTTCGCCGGAGGCTTGGACTTCCACCAGGCCCACTGGAGGATGTGGCCGGCTCGAAGCGCCATCGCCGATGTTCGGCTCCAGGTGCTGTTGTCGGGCAGCCATACGGGAGGGCACTTGGATTCAGGAAAGCTCTGCGCAAACAGGTCGGCCGCCGTCGCGAGATACTCGGCGATGCCGATCCTGGCCCCCACGTAGGCAAACAGGTCGGCCAGGAAAAGCGGGGCCTCGAAGAAACTGTCCGGGAAAGGCTTCGCGCAGCCGTCCGACAGAAGCTTGAACACCTTCTCGTCGCCGGTATGCCTGTGCAGCTCGCACAGAGAGGCTATGGCGTAACAGTAGTTCATGTCCTCCTTCTGGTAGTCCTGGCCTCGTATCTGGTCGTTCGGGTTATGCAGGTGCGGGCCGTGGACCTTCCAGATCGCGGAGATGTTGGTATTGAAAAGGTTGAGGGCATCGTCGAGCCACTTCCTGTCGGCGGTAAGATCGTACAGGGCGCACCAGGACGCCACGGCCCATGCGTTGGCCGCTACGTTTCCCTGGGGGCCTCCCCACGGCTTAGTTTTGGCGATGTGCTCCCATCCGGCCCTGAGCCCCTCGCCGTTCCGCAGGCAGCATTCCATCGCCTTCGGCTCCCCGGTAAGCATGTAGTAGAGCGCCACGCCGGCAATCCAGTTGGTCGAGACTCCCGGATACCGGTAGAGGCGATAACAATGGAAGGACGGAAAGTTATAGTCGCCGCGCTGAAGCCCGCGGGTCTCCGGTGGATCCCTGTCGGACCAGTTCTGGTCAACGTCTATGCGATGCCGCGCCATAGCCGTGCCGATCCGCAGAAAGGCCGGATCGCCGAACCTCATGGCGTTGATAAGCATTATCCACGTCCAATCGTAATGCAGGCACACGGGGCCCCTGCCTGGGACCGGAAGGTCGCCGTAGTCCATCCAGCCGAACCAGTACGTCGAGTCAGAAACGTAACTGACTATGGATTCCGACGGCGTCTCGACAGCCTTGGGCAACCCGCTCGGCGAAGCGGGATCGGCGGCGCTGCGGGCCATCCGGCACCAGGCCGACAGCTTGGCGTTGCAGTCCTTGTCGGCGGTTCGAACCTCCGGCGGGGCGAACAGACCCGGCGCCGCCTCCGTCGAGGCGTAATATTCCGCGGAGGCCAGCGCCGCCGCAGGGGCGGAAAGCTCCGCCCACGTCTCCTTCCCGTCCCTGCCCGAGAAATCCAGAATGAATTCGTATCCCTTGTGCACGCCCCCGGGCAGGAAGTACAAGCCGTCCTTCGGTAGATTCTGCAGCGTCCTGTCGAACAACCCGCCGCCCTTCAGGTCCGGCCTGGCCCTCGGCCACTGTCCTTCCCTCGGCCACAGCCACAGGCGAAGCGTCCCGCCGTCAAGCTCGATCGCCTTCTCATAGTTCTGCCAGAAGTCGCGAACTGCCGCCGTCAGCGTTCCGCCATCCCCCTTCAGCGCTACGACGCCCTCCGTCCGTTCGCCCCTTTTCAGCTCTTTGCCATCCGCGGATATCACGTACTCGAAGTCCTTCCATGTATAGAACGGTCCTTTCTTGTACTGAACCTTCTCCTGCCCCCTAGCCATGTGGCAGAACTGGTAAACCTTGAACGATCCCGTGCCTTCCGCTCCCTCGCATGTGGCCGCGACCTTGCCGCCGAGATCCGGCGCGAGCTCTACCGCCATGCCGTCGAACGCGAACCACTCGATGTTCGGCGATGTGCCGCCTTCGTCCTTAGCCGCGTAATAGCCCATCGCGCCGTGGTTCTCCAGCCATAGATGGATCTTCACGAACCTGCGGCCGGCGAAGGCGCTTATCCGCGCGGTATATCCCAGAAGATCTTTGTGGACGCCGGGGAATTTCCCCCTGGCGAGGACGGTGGCGCGCATGGGTCCGGCCTGCTCCACCCTTAACTCTTCCGGAGGCCCCGCCACGGCCTCTCCGCCGTCCTCCTTCCAGAGCACCAGACCCCTGCCGGATGGGGCGAGTTTTTCTTTGCCGTCAACCTTCAGAGATGCGAAGAGCCCGGGCTTCCCGCCGCCGATCGCAAACTCCATAGGCCCGCTCGATACCTTGGCTCCGCCGGCCCCCGCGGTCTCGACCCTGACCGGCGATGGAGGCGGGGGATTGCCCCCCGAATCCGATACGACCAGTTCGGCCCTGCCGCCTGCAGGGATGTCGAGCTGCGCGTCCATCAGCGCCCAGCGCGCCGACCCGTCGTCCCAGGAGACCGTTTTTACGAACTGCGCGGGTATCGTTTTCCCGCCGAGCCTTGCGGCCAGCCTGGAGACGTCCTTCACAGCGCCCTTTGGGAACGGCACGCCCATCGTGACGACCGCGGGCGACCGCGCTACCTTCTCGGTCTCGACGACGGAGAGCCGCGTCTCGAAAGCTCCGGCTGCCGCGGAGGCCAGGAACGCCGCCGCCGCGATAATTGCAGCGACCGTCGCCGCCGATGTCGCCGGTGCTGCCGAAGCGGCTGCCGAATCCACGGAAAATCCCTTGGACCGCAACGGGATATGCATCGAAAGTTCTCCGAATCCTGCCGCTTCCGCGGCACCCCAAACCCAGCGTCCGCCTATTTCTTCTTTTCTTCCGGCTTCAGGTTGGGGTTTGGGGCCTTGCCGCCGTATTTGCGCGCGACCTCAGCCGCCAGCCCGAACAGCAACTCGCTCCTCTCGCACCAGCCCGAGCTTATGTACCACGACTCGCCCTCGCCGTCCGAATGCAGGCACATGCGGATGCGCTCGTCCAGGACGGCCCGGCATCTGGCCATAAGTTCCTCGCCCAGGATATTCTTCGCCTCGTCGTCCAGCAGGGCCTTCTCGATGTATATGCGGGCTTCCACCTCCTGCAGGCTTTCCCTGAACGCCTCCGACCGGACCGTCGGCACCGCGCCCTTTTTGCCACGACCGAGTATGTATGGGATACAGAAGTTCAAATTGAGCTGGCCCCACGCGGCCTCAGGATAGCGGCCGGCCAGGCTGCCGCGGATCCGCCCGCGCTCGTCCTTCAGCACCGGCCAGAAGTCGGCGCCGATTCTGCCCAGACCGCGGGGGCCGAAGCCCTTGGAAACGAACGCGGTGTACCCCCGCTTGGCACCCATCCACTTCTCGAGCTTGACCCTGTGCTCCACGAGCGTTGACTGAAGCTTCATCTCCCGCGGGTAGTACGACAGCCACATCGGATTCGACCACCCGAAAGAATAGCCCTCTTTCGGGTCCATCGGCGTTACGCCTATTCCCCAAAGGGCTATGCCCATACCGATTTCGTACCCGTGCCATCGGTCGCAGTAGTAATGCGAATGGACCGCCCACTTCGCTCCGGGCACAGCGTTGGATATATCGTCCATCGCCTGCTTGGTCGGCCGCGCGTCCCCTATCAGGCCGAACAGCATGGAATTTTCAATCCCGCGCTTCTTAAGCACCTCGTGCATGCCGTCGCTCAGCTTTTTCCAGAACGCCTTGCTCTCGGGCGTCCCCCAAGCCGGCCCGACCCTCGGCGCCACCCTACCGGTCTTCGGATCCCAAAGCGTGTAGAGTATCGGTTTGTCGTACGTCCGCCCTGCCGTCCCGGCCCCGCCAGCGTGCCCCTGGCTCTCGGGCGGTTCCCAACAGTAAAGGATCACGCCGGGTACTGGCCCCAACCGCTTGATCGCCGTATCCAGATACTTCTCCACGATGGAGAAATCCGGATGCAGTTCCTCATCCTCTCCGCGCACCCACCGAACAATGGCATGCTCGTTACCGAGATGCGTCCTGCGTATGCAGGTAATGAATATCGTCTTGGTCGCCAGTTGCGAGAGCAGTGAGAACGTCCTATCCAGCAGCTTGAGGTGTTCCTCCGACCACAACGGAACCTCGTACGCCATCGCCACCGACTCGGGCGACTGGATCAGGTCCATGCACGACGTGAACTTCGATGCCGGCGGGAGCTTCCAGTCGAGTACGCGCAGCGCCAAGCCGACCGTCACCGGTTTTACGCCTTCCGCCTCCACTGCGACGGTTCCGGAATAATCGCCGGCCGCCGCGTCGGGCGGAACGGAGACCGATAGCCATACCGGCTGGAGCGATCCGCCGTGCTCTTTATAGATAGGGACCTCCTCCGGCGAATCGTCCTCGAGAGAATCGAAGAAGCGACTCTGCCCCTGGCCGGCCACGCCATCCGGCACAGCGTAGCGTATCGTGACGGCCGAGGCCGGGATCGTGCCGGGGCCTTTGAGTTCGGAGACGCGGATCTTCAAGCTCTTTATCGGTTTCTCGTCCCCGACGATTATCTGCCCGGCGAATGTGCCGTTGCGCACGCCGGTTATCCGCACCGGGCTGAGCGGCGCGAAGGAATCCGGATAGTCGGGCAGGAAGACCGACTGGATTATACTCTGATTCCACACTTTGAATCCGCGGCCCTGAAGGGCCCTGGTGTTAGGGACGACGCCCCCGCCGGACGCCAGCTTCGCCTCCAGAAGCCCGACCTTGGCCCAATGGCAATCCTGGTGGAAATCGCCGCAGCCCTTGGGGCGGCTGGCATACACCCTGGCGAGCGTCGGGGCGCGGCAAATGGCTATCGCCAGGACATTGACACCTTTCCGGAGCTTCCCCTGGGGAAGCTTCAGGCTGTCCAGCCGTCGGACGCGCTTCTCCAGTCGGGCCTTCTCATCGTCGCTCTTCGGATAACGGAACATCGCGAACCCTTCAGGCCCGAAGTACGCTTCCTCCGGATACGGCTCGGCCGGCGTGTAAATCCCGACCTCCTCCTTCGGCATGTACGCCCGTCCGACCTCCGAACCGTTCAGGTAGACGATAGCTCCTCCGCGGAATGCGAGCGAGAGGATCAATTCGCCGGCCTTCTCCGGATCCGGCACTTCGAACAGTCCGCGCATCAGAACGGCCTTCCAGTTCTCGTTCGTAGACCTGTCCAGGACCGGACCGCGAAGGCGCGCCCAGGCGCTGTCGTCGAAGTCAAGCTTCATCCAGTCCGCCGGCGTATCTGCCGGCAGGCGGACCGCCGGAACGTCCTCGATCTTGTATTTATCTTCCGGCAGCTGCCCCTTGCCTGAATTCTTCTGGAACCAAGCCCCCGCATCCCTGGCCAGGCGCACCGTCGCGTGACGGACTTCCCCGGACGGCAGCACCACCTCCGGCGTCTCCCATATGGTTCGAAAGCGCCAGAAGCTCTTCGTGTCGAGTATCGTCTCGCCGCCGGACTGTCCCGCCGCCGGCTGCCATTCCTCCCCGGGCGCGCGAACCGTCGCGGCCGCTACGAACGCAGCAACAGGGAAAATCGCGCATTTCCAGTCCAAGGCGCCATCTCCTTTTTTCCGACAGTCGAACAAGGGATGCTTCCCCGGGCGGGCTAACCGAGCGCCATCCCGGCGATCTGCAAATTAACCTAACATATACACCGGAACCGTTTCTCTGAACAGGCGGCTTCCCGCACCTTACCTTTTCGCGGGCCGATCGTATCCGCGCGCATGCCGCGGAATCGGCAGGGGCATGATGCCTGCGCCCACCCGGCGCCGTTCAACCGTCAAGCACCTCGCGCACCGCCGACGCCAGGCTGTAGGCTGAAAACGGTTTCTGTAGCAGGCGCATGCCCTTTTCTATTTGACCGTCGCGGAAGAGCACGTCTGCCGAGTACCCGGACATGTACAGCACCTTGATGCCGGGCACGATCCGCGCGATTTTTCCCATGAGTTCCCTGCCATCCATGCCGGGCATGATAATATCTGTAAGCAGAAGATGGATCTGCCCGACGTGGCCGGAGACGATCGCGAGGGCCTCTTCGGGCGACCGTGCGGCGAGCACGGCGTACCCGAGGCCGGCGAGGATGCTTTCGCCAAGCTTCAATATCGCATCCTCGTCCTCGACGAGCAGTACGGTTTCGCCGCCTCCGCGGGGAATGGGGAGAGCTTCTTCCGGACGCTTCCCATCTTCCCCGCCGCCTGCCGCCTCCCCTCTGAACCGCGGGAGATAGACCTTGACGCTCGTACCCCTTCCCGGCTCGCTGTAAACGTTGATCGTCCCGCCGTTCTGCTTCACGACGCCGTAGACTATCGCCAACCCAAGCCCCGTTCCCTTCCCGGGCGCCTTGGTCGAGTAGAAAGGTTCGAAAAGATGCTCCATCGCCTCCTTGCTCATACCTCTGCCGTCGTCGCTTACCGAAAGGACGACGTATTCGCCCGGCGCGGCGTCCGGATGCGCAGCGCAATAGGCTTCATCCAGCGCGGCGTTCGAAGATGCCACGGCTATAGTGCCGCCGCCGGTTATCGCGTCCCTGGCGTTTATAAGAAGGTTGGCCAATATCTGATCCACGTGCGCAGGGTCTATCCTGACCTTGCCTGCTTCCGACCCCGGGGTCCAGGACAGGCGGATGTTCTCTCCGATAAGCCTTCTGAACATCCGGATCCCTTCGCCCACGGCCGCGTTCAGGTCGAGCACCCTGGGATTGGCCGGCTGTCTGCGGGCGAAAGCAAGCAGCTGGCGCGTCAGATCCGCCGAACGTTCGCAAGCCTTCAATATCTCGGCCAGCCTCGCCCGGCATGGATGGTCCTCTCTCAGCTCGGCCGCGGCCATCTCGGCGTTGCCCATAATGATCGTCAGCATGTTGTTGAAATCGTGCGCAACCCCGCCGGCCAGCCTCCCGATCGCCTCCAGTTTGGCCGCCTGCCGCAGCCTCGCGTCCAGCTTCTCCCGCTCAGCCTCGGCCCTCTTCCGCTCGGATATATTCCGCACGATCGCCTGCAGCATCATCTCGCCGCCGATCTCGATCCGGTTCAGGCTGACCTCCGCGGGGAACGGCGTCCCGTCAAGTCTGCTGTGCTCCCATTCGAAAAACTGCGGCTGACCTTCCAGTGCCAACCGTATCTTCTCCAGAGCCTTCTCTTCCGACGGTCGCCCGTCAGGCTGCGTAGGCGGAGAGAAGCGGTACGGGGGCGCGCCGATTATTTCTTCCCGCGAGGCTCCGAACATTTCCAGCGTCTTGGCGTTGCAGTCCACAAACCGATCCGCTTTCATCAGCATTATCGCGTCGTTGGCCGTTTCAAAAAGCAGGCGGTATTTGGCCTTGCTTTCGCCCAACGCCCGCCGGTCATGCTCCATGCGTTCGCCGGCGGCTGTCAAGAGTTGCGCGCCCGATGCAAGGGCCTTCGTGCGAGCGGAGACCTGACGCCTCAAGATGAAGCACCACAAAAGAGCGGAAATAAGCGCAGCCGCGCAGACGATGGTCCCCGCCTTCCACCAGGGCGGCCGTGCCGGCTCTCTCTCTTCGGAAGTCCATTTCTTCAGGGACCGATGGTAGATCGAATCCGGAGCTTTCTTGATGTCGGCCAGATGCCTGTCTATGGCGGCCAGCAGATGCGCCCTGCCACGCTTCGGAGCGGCGAAAAACAGCCGCGTAGGGTATAAGATCGCAGCGGCTTCCTCGAGCCCGGCCCCGCGCGCCCGAGCCGCGCCGAAGAATCGGTTGAGCGCCGCCGCGTCGGCCTCGCCGCGCATCGCCGCATCGAGAACCGAGCGGTAATCCGGCAACACAACCAGCTTCGGCCGCTCGCCGGGGTCGAAAAACGAACCGCCGAGGACCTCTTCTTGTATCGAACCTTCCAGGACCGCAATGCGTTTCCCGCCAAGGTCCCTCAATGTCCGAATACCGCTCCCGCGCCGCGCGTTATCTGGAACCAGCTCGAAAGGACAGGCTCGCTACCGAAGGCGTACTTTTCTCCGCGTTCGGGCGTAAAGGCTACGTCGGGCATTATGTCTATCTCGCCGGCCGCCAGCCTGTCGAGGCATTCCTTCCACGTGCCGAAGACGTACTCCAGCTTCCATCCTTCGCGCGCGGCGATATCTTCCAGAATATCTACGAATATCCCCTCGGGCACGCCGGAATCCGAGCGGCCTATCTTCGGAGGGTTGTCGTAAACGCCCACACGAATGGCCTGGCCGGCGTCGGCGACCCGCGGGACCGGTAGGATCGCCATAAGCGTCAGATAAACGGTACTCAAAGGGAGGATACGCCGCAGCCGCCGGGCAGCCGGTCGGACCGGGCCGAGCCGTTTCTCCGGCTCCGACACCCTCGCCGGCGAGACCGCATCGTCCGCCTTCGTCGAATGCCGCGGCCGAAAAGGTAATATGGCGATCCCCGCCGGTTCCGAATAGAAGGCACGCGCTACCATAAGACAAGACGCTCTAAAAATTGCGGGGAAAAGTCTTCAAAAATATACACTGTTCCCCGCGCTACGCTTGCAACGATAATATCAGGCTTCCGGCGGACCGCGTCAACAGGGTAAAACCCAAGAAACCGTACGCATTCCCAGCCTTAGTTATTCTATGCTGTCGAACATAAGCCTAATTTAGCAAACCTCCGCCGGCATAAGTAGATCGGAAAGAACCAAACCGATCCCCCGCTTTGCCCTGACTCGCCCACCCATATTATTATCTCAACTTTGATTCGTTATCCACAACACAATTCGCTGGATCCTTACCTGTAAAAAACCGCCCGTATCTTATCCGGGCACCATACCTCCCAGGATCCGCACATGTGCACGAACGATTAAGTAGACCGTCGCATGATCCATTCCGCCGTATTGTGTCATCCTCATAAAACAATATATAGTAGTGCTTCACTTCCCAATGATTTCGGAATTCAATATTGAAAAGGATTGGGTTTTGCGTTAAAATGCAAATTAAGTTGGTTGTACTGTGCACATAGATGCAAATTCGCGGATGCAACATTATTATGCGGGTGATCTTCAATCAAGGGGTGCGAACTATGGTATATTTGAGCGGCATCGGAAATTCGCGCGATCTACTATCGGACAAGCCGGTCGAGGTCCGCACATTTTATTATGTCCTTGGCATTGAAGACGAAACCGACCTGAAGCGGTTCTGCCGCGAATATGCGAGGCGAACCATCGGAGAGTTGGATGCAGCGACGCTGAAGCACAGGGGCACGCGGCTTCTGGCGCAGGAGGAGCTTTTCGCAAAGTACGTTGAGATACGCGTCTGGCAAGGGGACGTCAAATTCCTTAGAGGTGCCGTTTCAGACTGGCAGCGATGGAACGCGCTTCCGGCGGAGATCCCGACCGATGGCCGAAGCTCCGAACTTATCGGCTGCAGCACGACAAACGGATAATTCGTACGATGCCACAAATCGCCTGCCGCTCCCGGCGTACCGGATTCGGAGGCCGACTTCGATCCATCTATACTGACGCGATCCCGGTACATTATTGCACAATCGTTCTTTCATAAAGCCAGCTTACCCTTGATTGCCGAAAGGGAACGAATAATATAAAGTCAGACTTTCGAATGTACCGGCGTGCTGCGCGGGAGGGTTCGTTTTCGTTCCTGGCATCATAGTCCCAGACGCAGGCGTCCGCTGGCGGAAGGGGTCGTCGCGGCGGCGATCCGGATTAGATAGTCTTGGCGGCCGGTCGCGCGTAAAATGGGGATATTGGAGCAGGGAAGCCGGACGATGCCTCTCTGCAGGCGATACGGAATAATCTCCGATATACACGCCAATTATCAGGCGCTGAAGGTTGCCTTGGAGTGCCTCCAGGCAGTCGGCGTCGAAAAGATACTATGCTTGGGCGACTTGGTAGGCTACGGGGCGGAGCCTTCCGAATGCATACAGGCCGTCAAAGAGCGAGTGGACATCGTAACCATAGCCGGCAATCATGACCGACAAGTTATAGGCGAGAAGGACCCCAGGATGCGCAAGACGGCATCCAAGGTCCTTGAATGGACCGCAGACAACATATCTCCAGCCAATGCCCGCTATCTCCGCAGTCTTCCTCAAGGCCAGACGGTGGACGATGCCTTCATAATGGTCCACGGGAGCCTCATAGAGCGGGACGCATACATACTTACGGCCGCCGAGGTGAAGAAAAATCTCGAATGCATGCTAACCGACTTCCCCGGCATGAAGATATGCTTCTTCGGCCATACCCACGTGCCGATGTTGATCGGCACCAAGGCGATAATAACTGATCTCAGGGAAACCAAGACTTTCCAACTCGACCGCAATGAGGTATATTTGATTAACCCGGGATCCGTGGGCCAGCCTCGGGACAAGTGCCCTCTGGCTAGCTTCGGTATGTTTGACGCCGAGCAATGGACGATGACGTTTTTCCGCAAACAGTACGATATACGGGCGGCCCAGCGGAGCATAATTGATAACGGTCTGCCGGAGAAGTTCGCCAGGAGGCTGGCCGTGGGGGTGTGAGATGCCCGGCTCCCGCCGCATATCCGCGGCCATTGATCGGATATCGTCCGTCGCGATGGCCGCGGCGATGGCGCTGTTCGGCGAATGGTTGCTGGTCGCGGCTTTCGCATTCGAAATCGTTCTGTCGTTCCTAGTATCTCGTGTCAAGGTCAAGCCCCCGGACGAAGGCATATCCGGAAGCCTTGCGCGCAAGCTTCTGCGCGAGGCGTTCTACCGCCTCTGCGAGGAACGGATGCTGGGGCTCTTCCGCCTCGGCCTGATGGCGGTATCCGCCGTCCAGATAGCTTTAAACCTGGACATGATAAACGCCGAACTCCACTTGGTCCTCTGCCTCGCCATTCTGGCTTACGTGGCGGCACGTTATCTGTCGTTCGTCAGAATCAACAACCGACTCCTAGGGCGCAGGCTGCTCGAAACGCGGCACGGCTCGACCGTCCTGCCGAAGAGCTGATCCCACGCCGCCGAATGCTTCGTGGCGCCCGCAGAAGCTGCTGCGGTTATTCGATCCGGCCTACATTCTGCACCCAGCCTTTACTGGCGTTACTCGCGCAGCCATAGTCCTTACTCGCGCAAAACTCAGAAGATGCCTTTTATGCTCACGGCTCACTACTGCCGATCCGCTCCAAAAAGAACTCGCCGCATCCCACCCCTTAAAGCCTTGTTGTCGCCTAAGTCGAATTTCTCGGCGACATAGGCAGGGCAACTCCGAAATCAGGACAAAGACGATACGGTGGTTTAAGCGAACGGAGCAGCTCTTCCGGGAAGATAGGATGCAGGTGCAATAACTCAAGAGAAGTGGTGGAGTTTTGTTCTGATTTCAATATTGACAAGTCAGGCGCCTCAATATCTATTTATTAAATCGATCGAGATTATAGGTATCTTAAGAGAGAGATATGGATGCTCATCTCTCAAAAGCGTCGGTACGCGCCAAGCACTGTCCTGAAATTTGCCGAATGGACAGAAGCGATCCGGTCAAGATATCTGAAATAGCCAAGACAACGATAGGTTCCGCGATGCTTATTGTTGCATTTCTCTTGAAACAGGCTGGTTTGTACCGTATCGGTCAAGCTGATGTGGCAATTTATAACTCTTTGTTCTATTCAGGTGCGTTGCATATTGCGCAACAAAACCTTGGCGACTGCTATCTGAAAACGAGTCTCCGTCAAAAGTGTCATTTCTCGCGCGCCGTTGGATTTAACAGTTTCCCGTCCGGCATTTAGTCGAGCTTTAACTGACTGGGAGCATATTTCGCAGCAGGAGTTAAAAGGCGCTCCCGCCCCGGGACCCGATGCGGGTTCAGGAAGAGCGTCCGCGTGGACGCTGCGGGCCTCCGGCGGCAGAAGGGAGGCGGGGAAGAGGAGGAGGGAAGAGCATGGTGAGATTTCGGGGAACAGCGATTACGATCGCGGCCTGCGCGGCATGGGCCATGGCGCTCATACCGGGCGCGCTTGAAGCGGGGGAAGGAGATGCCAAGCCTGCAACGGAAGCGAAAACGGCCGATGCGGATGTCAGGAAGGCGGTGGACGACTATCTTAAGACGAAAGGCGTCGGCGATACGAAGGATGCCGTAACCGTCGGAACGGGGAAGATGAAGATTGGAGCCCTCCTGCAGATATGGTACAGCTACAACGAAAATGACAACAAGACCACACGCGGCCAGCCGAACGAAGGCAACGACAACGACTCGTTCCGCATCCGCAGGGCGGAGATCAAGCTGAGCGGAGAGATAACCCCGGAGGTCAAGTGGACTGTAATGATTGACCCGGCCAGGTCGCTGGCGACCACGGACACCGCGGCAAGCAGCGTAATGCAGGATGCGTACATCGAACTGGGATTCATAAAATATCACACGATCTGGATCGGCCAGGGCAAACGGCCGATCGGCAGGGAAGGAAACTGGTCATCAGGCAGGCTGCCGCTTCCTGAACGGGCCATGCTTTCCAGGGATCCGTCGAACGGCGACACCCGCGACCTTGGGATCAAGATCGTCGGCGAATACAAGGACACGCCGGCCGATTGGTTCACATGGCAGCTCGGCTTTTTCCAGGGCGCCGGATGGCTCGGCCAGGCCCACCAGAACAGGCCCGACGACAACGACGACAAGGATATCTTAAGCAGGCTCGTGGTACGGCTGTTCGGGAAACAGGGCGCGCTGTTCCGAGATGGAAGGGCCGGAGATTTTGAGATCGGATTCTCCAGGCTGGACGGCAAGCAGGGCGAGCGCAGGCGCCGCGTGACAGCTACGGCAACGACATTCGGCATTTACGAGGATACGTGGCATTACGCAATGGGCTTCGACCTCGAATACCGATACAAGTTCAAGGAGTCCGGCGAGCTGTGGCTGGCCGGCGAATACTTCGAGTGTTCGAACCGCCCCGCGTACAATACGGCGGGACTGTCGGCCGCGACGCTCGCCTCGATAAGGTTCCAGCCGGATCAGCGCGTGAACCAGAACGGCTGGTACGCGCTGATCGCCTACAAGCTGGGCGGCACGGGCGTCAAGGAGCTCGACAACAAGATCGAGTGGGTATACCGCTACGAGCGGTGGGATAATATCATAAGGCCCGGCCTGTTCCCCAATACCGATCTCCGCAGGGGGCACTTCGACGTCTTCAAGACGGAAGTACACACCGCGGGGATAAACTACTACATAAAGGGCCACAACGCGAAGATACAGCTCGCGTACGACTTCGTGAACGATCCCAACGGAACGAGGAAAACGGACAGACACGGCTTCCGGGAGGCTCGAAACGACGTATGCAGGCTGAACGTTCAAATAACGTTCTGAATTATTCGGCGGGCTGCCAGGGGGGCGGTTACGCATTGCCCGCCCCCCAAGACCCGTCCGGGACGTCTAAGTTTTTGATAAGCTGAAGATGGATCGGCCGCAGGGGAAGGGAGAGTCTCCTCCTCCAATCCCCACGCAGTCAGCATATCCTGGGCAGCTCCTCTCCCAAAGGCACGTCCAGGATGCGCTCCCCCCCTGCGGCCGTCCTTATGATGACAGGCGCTTCCCTGCGCGTGACGGCGGTTCCTATCCTGGCCGCGTTGCGGCCCAAGGGGTGGGATCGAAGCAGCCTCAGGACATCATCGGCGGTATCCGGCGCGCAGAAAACCAGAGCCTTTCCCTCGTTTGCCGAATGGAACGGGTCCAGGCCTAGCATCTCGCAGGCCCACCTGACGGCCCGCGCCACCGGCACCGCCGATTCCTCGACCACAACCGTAACTCCGGCCGCCTCGGCCATCTCGTTGAGCGCCGCGGCCACGCCGCCGCGTGTCGGGTCGCGCATGCAGCGCACGCACAGGGCCTGGTCGCAAAGAGGGAAGAGCATCCCGTTTAGCGGCGCTACGTCGCTGGCGACGGGCGTCTCGAAGGCCAGCCCCTCCCTGACCGACAGCAGCGCCACGCCGTGGTCGCCCATCGTGCCGGTGAGGATGATCGCGTCCCCCGGCCGGATCAGGCGTGCGTCGAACTCGACGCCGCGCGGCGCCGCTCCTATGCCTGCGGTCGAGGCGTATACGCCGTCGGCGGCACCTCGTTCGACCACCTTGAAATCTCCCGCCGCCAGCGGCACTCCGGCCTCGGAAGCCGCTGCCTTCGCCCCGTCCAACACACGCCTGAGTTCAGCCAGAGGGAATCCTTCCTCGACTATGAGCGATAGGGTCAGCGCGACCGGCCGCGATCCGCTTACGGCAAGGTCGTTTACGGTGCCGCAAATGGCCAATCTCCCGATATCTCCGCCCGGGAAGAACGGAGGCTTGACCACGAAGGCATCCGTCGTCATAAGGATGCGGCCCTCGATGTACCCGAGCGAAGCGGCGTCGGAGAGCGGTCTGAGAGCGTCGTTGTCGAAGCGCGGCAGTATTTCGCGCTCGATGATCTCGCGCATCGCCCTGCCGCCGCCGCCGTGCGCAAGCATTACCCTTTCGCCAGCTTCCGCGTTCCCGGTCCCGCTCATTCCCATCATTCCCTTAAGATGCGCTCCGCGCCGCGCGCCCGTAGCGGTAGTGGGCGGCGCAAGAACCTTCGCTGGAGACCATGCACGGCCCCTTCGGCCTGGCCGGATCGCAGGCTTTCCCGAACATCGGGCATTCCGGCGGCTCTATCGTGCCCTTAAGCACGTCCCCGCAGCGGCAGCCCCGCGGCGGCGGCGCCGGAACCATACCGATCCCGAATCGCCTCTCGGCGTCGAAACCGGCGAATGTGCGTCTCAACCGCAGCCCGCTCGCCGGTATGACGCCCATGCCGCGCCATGAGGCGTCCGATATCTCGAAAACCTCCTCCATCGCGCGCTTGGCCGCGGGGTTTCCGCCGGGCCGGACCACCCTGACATACTGATTCTCCACCGCGGCGCGGCCGTCGGCGATCTGTTCCAGCAGCATCGCCACGCCTTCGAGGATGTCGGATGCATCGAAGCCGGTCACGACTATCGGCACGCGATATTTCTGCGTCAAAGGCAGGTAGGCGTCCGAACCTATTACTACGCTCACGTGTCCAGGCGCGATGAACCCGTCGAGGGCCGCCCCCCCCTCTAAGACCGCGGCCATGGCCGGCGGAATCAGCTTATGGGCGGCCAAAATCGAGAAGTTCCGTACGTCCTCGTCCCTGGCCCGCAGGACGGTAGCGGCTATGGTCGGGGCGGTAGTTTCGAATCCTACCGCCAGGAAAACGACCTGTCGCTCCGGCTCGCGGCGGGCCGTTTCGAACGCGTCGGAGCAGGAATAGACCACGCGGACATCCGCCCCGCGGGAACGCGCATCCTGAAGGCTGCCGCGCGAACCGGGAACGCGCATCATGTCGCCGAAAGTGGCGATCGTTACCGCGCGATCCGAGCCGAGCAATACGGCTGCGTCAATATACGCATCGTCCGTAACGCACACCGGGCATCCGGGACCTGATATAAGCCGCACGCGGTCGGGCAGGAACCCGCGGATCCCGTGGCGGAAGATCGCCATCGTGTGCGTGCCGCAGACCTCCATCAGCCTGACGCGGCGATCGCCGATCCGCGAGGCGGCGCGCGCCATGCGTTCCCGCGCTTCAGTCTCGCGAGCAACCGCGCCCGCCGCGGCGCCGCGCGTCGCCTT
>CALKMO010000209.1 GCA_937991785.1 uncultured bacterium
GCCTGGCCAGGCTTGGCGTCGGACTGATGCCCGATGTGGACCTGCCCATAATTACCGTAAGTGCGAAGCTTGAGGGCGCTGATCCCGAGATAATGGAGTCTGAGGTCGTAGACGTCCTGGAGGACGCGGTCATGGCGGTGGCCGGCGTGCGCGAGGTCGCCAGCGCGGCCAGGCAGGGGTCGGCGTACGTGACCGCGGAATTCGTGCCGGAGAAGGACATAGACGTGGCGTTCCAGGAGGTGCAGGCGCGCGTGTCGGCCAACATGCGCCTGCTCCCCAACGACATAGACCCGCCCACCATCAGCAAGACCAACCCCGAAGACTACCCGATCATGTGGGTCACGCTGGTTGGGATGCGGTCGCAGAGGTTCCTGGGCGAATACGCGAAGAACGTGCTGCGCGACCGCTTCCTTACGGTTCCGGACACCGGCGACGTAATGATGGGCGGTTACCTCGACAGGAACCTGCGCATATGGATAGACCCCGTCCGCCTCCAGGCCTTGGGGCTGGCCGCCGACGATGTGATACGCGCCGTGGGCCGCGAGCACGTGGAGATGCCCGCGGGACTGATGGAGGGATCGCTGCGCGAGGCGAACGTCAAGGTGGAAGGCGAGGCGCTCGACACGAACCAGTGGCGGCGCCTGCTGATAGCCGAGCGGGACGGGGCGCCCGTCTACCTGGGCGACGTGGCAGTCATCGAGGACGGGTTCGCTGACCTCAGACGCATGGCCAGGGTGGACGGGATCCCGGCCCAGGGGCTCGGGATCATAAAGCAGCGCGGCGCGAACGCCGTCAAGGTGGCCGACGAGTGCATGAAGCGGATCGCCGAGCTGAACGAAACGCTGCCGGAGGACATGAAGCTCCTGGTCCGCTTCGACCAGACCAGGTTCATCCGCGAAGCCTACGGCGAGACGATGTTCACCCTGGCCATGGCCGTTCTCCTGACGGCCTTCGTGTGCTGGCTGTTCCTTGGCTCGCTTTCCTCCACCTTGAACGTGGTTCTCGCGATACCGGTCTCGGTCTTCGGCACCTTCGCCGTAATATATTTCTGCGGCTTCACCTTGAACCTGTTCACGCTCCTGGCGCTTTCGCTCTCCATCGGGCTTGTTGTGGACGACGCGATCATGGTGCTGGAGAACATCTACCGGCACGCCGAGATGGGCAAGGACAAGGCGTCTGCGGCGCGGGAGGGGGCGGAGCAGGTGACCTTCGCGGCGCTGTGCGCGACGCTGGCGATAGTAGCTATCTTCATGCCGGTCCTGTTCATGCCGGGCACGATGGGGAAATACTTCTACCAGTTCGGTATGGTGCTGTCGGCGGCGGTGATGATATCGCTGCTTGAGGCGCTGACGCTGGCCCCGATGCGATGCTCGCAGTTCCTGCGCGCCGGTTCGCGCGGGAATGCCCTGGAACGCGCCGTCGGGAAGTGTTTCGAGGCGCTGGCGGCTGCCTACGGCTTCTTGCTCCGCGCCATCCTCGGCCGACGGCCTTTAAAGTACGCGGTCCTGGCCGCCGCTACGGCCGTCTTCCTGGCGTCCCTTTCGCTGCTGCGGCAGCTTCCGATGGAGGAAGTCCCCGCGCAGGATCAGGGAATGTACATGGTCAGGATCGAGGCGCCGGTCGGCGCGTCCCTCGAATACACCGATGATGTGACGCGCAGGGTGGAAGACATATTGCGCGCCAGGGAGGAGATAGAGGCCGTGTTCGCGATCGTCGGCGGCTGGGGCGGCGAAGGGAACGAGGCCACGATATTCGTGACGATGAAGGACAGGAATGACCGGCCAAGGCGCCCCGACGGCCGCCCGATAACCCAGCAGGACAGCATCAACGAGGTGCGAAGGGCCGTCAACGTGTTCCCGGGCGTATTTGTATACATCCGCGACCCTTCGAAACAGGGCCTGACTCAGCAGCGCGGCGGGGCCATGCCCGTGGGCTTCTCGATACGCGGGCCGGACTGGGAAAAACTCGGGGAGATAAGCGATCGGTTCAGGGAGGAGATGGCCGCGAGCGGCAAAATGGTGGACGCGATGTCTGATTACAAGGTCGGCATGCCGGAAGTCAGGATCGTCCCCGACAGGGAAAAGACGCTCGCGCACAACGTGGACGTGCAATCGCTCGGCGCGACCATACAGGCGCTGGTCGGCGGGACGAGGATAGCCAAGTTCTCGTACCAGGGCAGGCGCTACGACGTGCGGGTGCGCCTGCTTCGCGAGGGCAGGCTGCGGCCAGAGGACATCGGAAACCTGTACGTGCGCAACAGGAACGGCGAGCCGATCAAGATAGCCGACGTGGCGGACATCTCGATACGCCCGGCCTTCCAGACCATCCGGCGCGTCAACCGCGCCAGGGCGGTGACGCTCGGCGCCAACACCGCCCCGGGCGTGTCGCAGGCCGACGCCATCGAGGAGGTGCGAAACATAGCCGGTCGGATCCTGCCCGAAGGATACGAACTCGTATTGGCCGGATCGGCCCGGTCGGCCGAAGAGTCCGCGGCGACGCTGCTGTTCGCATTCCTCGGAGGGGTGGTTGTCGCTTACATGGTCTTGGCGTCTCAGTTCAACAGCTTCCTCCATCCTTTCACCATCCTGCTGGCCCTCCCATTCAGCCTTACCGGCGCGCTACTGGCCCTCCATTTCGCCGGGCAGTCGCTGAACGTATTCAGTGCCATTGCCCTGATCCTGCTTGCCGGCATAGTCAAGAAGAACTCGATCCTGCTGGTAGACTTCACCAACCAGCTTCGCGCCGCCGGCAAAGGCTACGACGAAGCGCTTAAAGAGGCATGCCCAATACGGCTTAGACCCATCCTTATGACATCCGTCGCCACCATAGCCGGAGCCGTGCCGGGGGCGCTGGCCATCGGGCCCGGCGGCGAGCTTCGGATACCTTTGTCCATCGCTGTGATCGGCGGGGTGGCGGTCTCGACGCTCCTTACGCTGTTCGTGGTTCCGTGCTTTTACAGCATCGCGGAGGACTGGCGCTGCGCCTTTGGACGCCTCGCGCGACGCCTGCACCCTACGCCTTCCGCCGATCCCATCGCATCGGACTCGATGGCGGACGATCCCGGCGTTATGCCTCCGCCATCGCTGCAATCTGACGCCGACACAAAGTGAGACGCCTACCGGCTCTTGTCGCCAAGTATCGCAAGGTACTCCCAAAAAATGAGTTGTGTCGTATATTAATTGACTCTCCCCCCGCATGATCGCGTGGCGCGTGCAGGAAAATGACGTAATTCTTTTTTTGGCAATCGGTTGAGTCTCTAATTGCAAGGCAGACCCTGCATAAGGTCTTTTGATCTTACAAGCGATCGGCGATTTTTGTTGGAGAAGGATCGGAAATCAGGACGATAAAAAGTAAGGCGGGGGTGGATAGTTGAAAGCCCCCGATGGGAAAAAGGGTTGCGAATGTTTCTATCCCACAGAAGGGCAAGGCGTCTGAAAACGCCTCGGCATGGCGCGGCATCGTCGCTGCGCCGGGTTTTGGGCGATAACCGGGTACGCGCCGGCGCCATCTTCTTCGCCGGCCTTGCGGCCGTCGCCGGCATGTTTTCGTGCCAGGAAGGACCTTACCGGGAGTCCATGGAGCTGACGGCTCACCCGGCCAGGATCGGCGGCCAACCTGTGATTCGGGTGGCTATAAAAACTGGGGTTTCGAAGGCTAATATCGCCTGCCGGTCGGCGCTGCGGATAACCGACGATATCGGCCGATGCGTGTTCGAAGCTTCCGGAGCTGAAGGCGGCCTTCAGGCGAGTTCGACCCAGGCGGGATGGTTCGTAGGGGGAAGATGGATCGGGAGGGGGGAATATCTGGATATTGAGGCTACGGACGGGACCGGCTTAAGCGACGACGGCATAAGGGTGGACGGGGTCGGTTGCGGAAGGAAGGTGGTCCTCGCGCGTGAATCTCGGCTGAGTACCGGTTTCGCCGTGGTCGCGCACATTGACATCGAGACGTATCTCGCCGGAGTGCTCGCAGCGGAGGTTCCCTTCGAGAGATGGCATCCGGAGGCGCTGAAGGCCCAGGCCGTGGCGTCCAGGACGTACGCCGTGTACCACATGAAACTCCGCGCGGCGGAGCTTTACGACGTGGACAGCACCACGATGAGCCAGGTCTACAAGACGGGCTACGCGACCAACCCGATAGTGAACTCCGCCGTCAACGCCACGCGCGGCCAGATACTGACATTTCGGTACCGTGTCTTCCCGGCATACTTCCATTCGACGTGCGGCGGCAGGACGGAGGACGTATCCCGCGTCTTCGCCTATAATTCCATAGGCCCGCTGACGGGTACCGCCTGCCCGTTCTGCTCCGGGAGCCCGTTATTCTCCTGGTCCCGGGCGATTTCGAAGGAACGGCTGGCGGCCGGGCTTCGCGAGGCGTTCGGGGCCCGGGCGAGGATAGGCACGGTACTTTCCGTCGAAACGATCCCGCCGCTCGGGCCGGCCGGACGGCCCGACGCCTTCCGCATCCGCCACTCCCTCGGCGAGCTGACGGTCCCGGCTACGGAGTTCAGGCTCGCCGTAGGGGCCGGGGCGAAGGACCTGCCCTCGGTCCACCTCTCGGAAATCCGCGACCGCGGGAACACTGTAGAGTTCGTAGGCCGCGGGTTTGGACATGGCGTGGGATTGTGCCAGTACGGCTCCAACGCCCTGGCCGTCTCCGGCAGGGACTACCGCCAGATACTCGCCTTCTACTACCCGGGTTCCGAACTCGTGAAACTCTACGCCCTCTAGATCCGGCTCTCGATCGGGCCGCTCTTTAGACCGTGGAAGGGAAGTGGAGATACTGAGGGGGACGGCGGAAGGGACGCGCGCGTCATGGATAAGCAGAGATGCCGAGTCGGACGACCGGGAGGAAAACGGTCCTCACGACATCGCGGCAGCGGCGAGGTCTCCCGCTTCGGGCCTGGCGGCCTGTTTACCAAGCAGGCTTGGAAATCCGTCCGATTTCCAACCTTTCCATCAGCCTAGAAAGCAGGTTCGAGATTCCTTTTCCCGTGGCCGCCGATATCGGAACCACCTCGAAGCCGCGCAGGCGTTCGGCCAGACGCCTCGCGGCCTTTTCGCCTCCCGGCAGGTCTATCTTGTTGGCGGCGACAATCCGCCCGCGCGAGGCCAGCTCCGCGCTGTACCTTTCGACCTCGTTCTCCACGATGCGGAAATTCTCCGCCGGATCGCTCCCGTCCGGCGGGCGAACGTCCACGATGTGAACGAGGAACGCCGTGCGCTCTACGTGGCGAAGGAATTCATCTCCAAGGCCTACCCCTTTGTGCGCCCCTTCTATAATACCTGGCAGGTCGGCCACGATCAGACGGCGGAAGCCGCCGGCCTCGGTGATCCCGAGCTGCGGGCGGAGGGTGGTGAAGGGAAACGGGGCTATCTTGGGCCTCGCTGCGGATATCCGCGCCAAGAGGGTGGATTTTCCCGCGTTCGGCAGCCCGATCAGGCCTACATCGGCTATCAATTTGAGTTCCAGCGTCAGCGTTCGTTCTTCGCCCTTCTCGCCCTTTTCGAATTCCCTCGGCGTCCTGTGCGAAGGGGTGGCGAAGTGCTGGTTCCCGCGGCCTCCGCGGCCTCCGCGCGCCGCTACGAACCTCATCCCTTCCGCGGCCATATCGCACAACACTTCTTCTGTAGACGCGTCCTTTACTACCGTCCCTATCGGCACCCTGACGACCTCGTTCTCGCCGTCCCTTCCGGAGCAGTTCTTTCCCTGGCCGGGCGAGCCGTTCCGAGCCTTTACCAGTTTGCGGCGGTACAAGTGCAGGAGGGTATCGGCCTCGCGGGACGCTTCGAAGATCACGTCGCCTCCCTTGCCGCCGTCCCCGCCGGCAGGCCCTCCCCAAGGGCGGAACTTTTCTCTGAGGAACGCGACGCATCCGTCTCCGCCGTCCCCGGCCTTCACCTTTATGGTCACGCAGTCTACGAACATTCGCTTCTCCCATGGTCGTTGCCTGCCGGTCGGGCATCATCTGTGCAGCCCGAAGATGTGCCTTCCAGCCGGCAGCGCCAGCCTAACAACGTTTCCATCGGTCTGTGCGGCGAGCGCCTTGCCGTCCAATCCGGCCTTCACCTGCACGGCGAACCCCGGCATGGCCGATATCTCCACCGTCCGCGCCGCCCCGTCATACTCGCCTGATACCGCGCCATCTTCGCTAACCGTTACCGCTATTCCCGGAGCGTCAGTTCGGATGTGGAAGTCCGGCCAGCCGGCCGCCGTTCCGTCCAGCAGGATTATTTCCCTGCGGCCGCCGATCTTGCGCAGCAGTACGAATCGGCCTTCGACTACTGCGTCCGCGTCGGACTTCGATATCGCCTCGTCCGAAAAAACCAGCACGTCCTCGAACCGGTCGCCCGCCAGCTTCCAGCCGCCCTCGAACGGCGTCGCCTTCGCCGGCCCCGCGTCCGGAGGCAGCCACTGAAGCGCCACGGCGTAAGGCGACCCGGGCGGGCCGCCGAGCGTCAGGCGGCGGACCGTCGGCATGTTGCCGGAACCGTATCCGCCGGCGGGTGGCGCCGGTACGGCGACCGGCCCGGATTCCTTCGCTTCGAAGGCCGCGGGCGCGAGCACGATGGCGGCTAGGTCGAGCCCCAGGCGCCCGCGGAAGCGGAACGTGTTGCCGGCGCGCGTCATCCCGTCGGCGAGGACCGGAAGGTGCCATCGCATCGGCGCCGTCGCGCGGCAGCGGTCGGCGACAAGGAGGTAATCGTCGCCGGCCAGCAGCAGCGACCTTACGACCGTGGCCCGTTCCGCGGGCGGAAGCGCATCCCAGCCTTTGGGGATATCCCCCGCTTCGTCATAAATATCGCCCGGAGATTCGGCGGGGGCGGCCGCCCGGAGGAAGGTCGCCGCTTCGCAGCGGAAGAGGGAGGTTATAGTCCCTCCCGTCAGCGGTCCCTTGCCGATGCGCTCGATCGCCGCATGGTCCGATGCCTCGCCTCCGGAGCCCAGGTCCGGCACGATAGGCCTGGCGCCGGCGTACAGGCTGAACGAGAACATGTCCCGATGTCCGGATGAGCGGACGCCGGGCGGGCCGCAACGGAAGGCGACGCAAATCTCGGATGGGCTGCCGACATTTTTGCGCATTATAACCCCGAAGCCCGGCAGCACGGCATCGCCCGGCGCGGCGGACGGGCCGGCCTTGATCCCTGCCGCCTCCGGCCGCCCCGCCAGCAGGATCGCCGCGCGCGGGCGCTCCATGCCGGGGAAGCATCCGCCAGCCTCCCAGGCGGAGAACAGGGCGTCGGCGGCCTTCGGGTCGTGCCTGCGCAGCATCAGAGCCAGGAAGGCGCAGGATGCGGGCGGCGGCAAGCCGACCGTTCCGCCGCCCTGGCAGAGGATTTTCCTGGCCCTGGGAATAGATTCGTAGGCCGTCCCCCCTCCGGCGCCGCGCGCGAGGACCGCCGGGTCGGACGGCTCCGGTCCGCCCACCGCGACGAGCGGCAGGGCGAGGAAATCGCGGACGCGCGCGTCCGCGAGCGGGTCGTCGAACCCTTCGAGCAGATGGACCAGCCACGCCAGCGATTCCATCCTCCACGGGACGGCCCATAGGCCTTCGTCCCATCCGCCCTTCGGAATCTGATGCCCGGCGAATAGAATCCGCAGCCGGCCGGCGGCGTGCGCCATCCATGCCTGGGCCTGAGGATGGCCCGGAAGCGTTCGAGCCGCGGCCGCCAGAAGCAGCAGACGATCCATTTCCAGTCCCGCATCGCCGCTCCCGTACTCATAATCCAGAAAAGACCGCGAAAACGCCGCCTCCGTTAGAAAAGCGATGTGCATCCGGAAAGCCGCTTCCTCATTCGCGTCCAGGGCTCCGACTGCGGACAGGATATCGTACGCGCACGCAGCCCACGCCGCCCACCTGAAGTGCCAAGGGCCGAATACGTTATGGTCGGCGCCGCGGCCCGCGCGGGCGGAGCGGACGAGAAGCTGGAGGCGATCGAGGATATCGCGCTTGGCCGCGAAGGCCGCAGCAGGAGAGCCGTCTAGCAGGAACGCGAGCGCTCTGTCCAAGGCGTCGCGCGGGTTCCTGGAGGCGGCCGCCGCCCGCAGCTCGTCGGCGTCGCGTTTGAACCGCGGCGTCTCCATCTCGGCGCGGATCGCCCCCCACCGGTCGCGGCGCACCGCCGCGACCGGGCGCCTGACTGCGAGCGGATCCTGGAACTCCTGGACGGCGTCCTTGTACCTGTCCAGGCTGCACTCGGCCTGCCTGGCGCGCGCGATCGAGACAGTGTCTTTCCCAGGCCTGTAGCGGTCCCCTCCCTGCATCGGCGAGCACTCGCGCTTATCCGCAACCGCGATTCCGTACGCGCGCGAGCCTCGGAAGAAAGGCGCAGCGAACCGGGCGGGCGTCCCCGGTCCGGAGCTCTTCATCTCTATCCTGCCGTACCTGCTCCCGCGCGGGAAGCCTGCTCCGCGCGACGGGTGCCCCGGCGCTGGATCCTTAAGCCCGCCGGATTCCGCGGCGGCCCTTTCGTCCGTCCATTTCGCGGCATCGCCCAGAAAAACGGCGAGCATGTCGCGCCCGCCCCTCGAGTCATAGGCGCCCATCCACAGGCACGACTCGCCGCCGGGATCCGCATGGTGCCGGATCTCGGCCAGCGGCCCGTCCCCGCGGAACGCGACCGCCTCGTCCCTCGTTTCGCGCCACAGGGAACGCACCAGCCTGTCCGCCTGGATCCCTTCGCTCGACAGCACGAACGCCCCCTCGCCGTCGAACTCCGACCTCTCCTCGACGATCGCGCAGGACTCCCCCTCCGCCGCGGCGATCTCGTACCGCATCTTCCCCCCGCCGGCCATCTCGTATGTAACGGCGTACCGTATCCGGACCGGTCCGGACTCGATCTCGGCGGCGGATATCCTCTTCACCGCCGCCTTCCCCTCCATGGCGCCCCTGGCGGCCCATTCGACATCCAGGCCGCCTATGGCCGCTATGGGGGCCGGAACCTCCGGCAGCGGCGCGCCCTCGCCGGGATATTCGAAATTTCCCTTCGGCAAGGCGATCCGGAAGGCGCCGGTGTCCAGCACCAGGACCTCCGGCGATTTCCCCCCCTCCCATCGCCGCGCCCTGGCGTGGAGAGGCGATAAGATCGCCGGCGATTCGTATTTCCCCTTGTCGAAGAAGCAGCGGTATGCGCGGGTCTCGCCCGCCTTCAGCTCCGCAAAAAAAGCCACTTTGAATCCTTTGTCGCCCGCTTCCGAAACCTGAAACGGGATCTCGATCCCGTCCTGGTTCACGACGCGTATCGAGGCCGGGCAGTAGGCCTCGGCGGCATGGACCGCGAACGTCACCGGTTCGCGCGGCCAGCTCACACCGGTGACGTCCCGGATTACGAGGACGGCGCACCTCGACCGTTCCATGCCGTCCGAGAACTCCGGGGCCTTGAGAGGAGCCGGAGGCGTAGGGGCGGCCGGTTTCCTCGGCGCGGGCGGGCACCGCACCTGGAATTCCGCGCCTCCGGCGAGGGCGAAGTCGAGCATGGCGAAGTAAGGCATCGGGTTCTTCGCAGAAGGCGGAGGGAGTATTTCCACAAAGCCGTATCTGCCCGACGGGAGATTCGCGAAGCGGAATCCGCCGTCTGGGCCGGCGGTCGTTTCGATGATGCCGACGCCCGCGGGCAGACCGAGGCGGACCTTTGCGCCCGGCGCGGGACGGCCGTCCATGTCGGC
>CALKMO010000210.1 GCA_937991785.1 uncultured bacterium
TCCGATCGTAGACGTGGAGAACGTCGTCCGGCACATGCGGATGCCGTCCAACAAGGGGCGCTCGATAATTGCGGTCGCCGTGGAGGCGGTCAACGAGGTCCGGAGCCCGCTTATCCTCGCCACGCTCGCCGTCATGGCCGCGATACTACCGATGGCATTTGTCCGAGGCCTTATGGGACCGTACATGCGCCCCATTCCAATAGGGGCCAGCAGCGCGATGTTGTTCTCGATGTTCGTCGCGTTCGTGATAACCCCCTGGGCGGCGGCCCGAATACTGCGGGGCGCGGCGCACGGAGCGGCGGGGAGCGCAGGCGTGGCGGACGCGCACGGCGGCGGCCGCGGCGGCGAGCCGGAGGATTCCCTGACTCATCTGTACAGGCGCATCATGGACCGGATAATCCACCGCCCTCCGGCCAGGTATCTTTTCCTGATCGCGATAGTCCTGCTGCTCGGCGGGTCGGTGGCGCTGATACCTCTGGGCAAAGTTCGCTTGAAGATGCTGCCTTTCGACAACAAGAGCGAATTCCAAGTGATCGTGGACATGCCGGAGGGGACATCGCTCGAGCGAACGGCCGCCGTCGCCGCCGAGCTGGCCGATGCCGTGCGATCGCTTCCGGAGACATCCGACGTCCAGATATACGCCGGCACCGCCTCGCCGTATAACTTCAACGGCATGGTTCGCCACTACTACCTAAGGCGAGGGGCGAACGTCGCGGACGTGCAGGTGAATCTTATACCCAAGCACGAGAGGAAGCGCCAGAGCCACGAGATAGCGAAGTCGGTCCGGCCGGAACTGCAGCGTATCGCCGAGAGGTACGGGGCGAAGATAAAGGTGGCCGAGGTCCCGCCCGGGCCGCCGGTGCTGCAGACGCTGGTGGCCGAGATATACGGTCCGGACGACGATACGCGCAACGCGCTGGCCGTCAAGGTCGCGGAGATATTCCGCGTCACTCCGGGCGTGGTAGACGTGGATACTTACATCGAGGATTGCCAACCCAAGCTCGTATTCGAAATAGACCGTGAGAAGGCTATGCTGCACGGCGTAGACACCGGTCGCCTCTCGCAAGAACTCAGGACGGCAATAACCGGCGCCAAGGCAGGCATACTGCACGACGAGAGCGAACGGGAGGATGTGGAAATAATAGTGCGTCCGGAGGAGGCCGAGCGGTCGCGCGCGGCGGCCCTGGCGACGATGCCGGTAAGGACGGCGGGAGGCGCCATGGTGCCGCTTGGTGAGCTTGTGCGGATAAGGGAGACGGTCTCGGACAGGAATATCTACCACAAGAACCTGATGCCGGTTTCCTACGTGACGGCCGATGTGGCCGGTGACGAGGAAAGCCCGGCGTACGCGGTCTTGAAAATGCGACACGCCCTGGCCGAACTCAAGCCGAACGCCGGCGGCGACACGGGCTTGGATATTTACTTGGCGGAGCAACCCTTCTACGGCGATAGGTACGCCCTAAAGTGGGATGGCGAAATGCATATCACGTACGAGGTCTTCAGGGACCTCGGACTCGCTTTCGCGGCCGTGCTTATCCTGATATATGTCCTGGTGGTCGGGTGGTTCGAGTCGTTCGTGACGCCGCTTATAATAATGGCGGCCATTCCGTTCTCGCTGGTGGGGATACTTCCGGCCCACTGGGGACTCGGAGTATTCTTCTCGGCCACATCCATGATCGGCTTCATCGCCGGGGCGGGAATCGTCGTGCGCAACTCGATAATACTGGTGGATTTCATAGAGCTGCGGATGAAGGAAGGCATGCCGTTGGCCGAGGCTGTGGTTGATGCAGGCGCGGTCCGTTTCCGGCCGATGATGCTCACGGCTGCGGCGGTGATAGTCGGCGCTGGGGTCATATTGTTTGACCCGATCTTCCAAGGGCTGGCGCTGTCGCTTATGGCCGGCGAGGTGGCGAGCCTGCTTTTGAGCCGCATGGCGGTCCCGGTATTCTACTATATGTTTGCCGGGCGATCCCGCACGGCCCAGTGAGCGTGTGCCTTCTCGCGGCGATGTCGAGAAAGTATGCGGCGCTGGCGCATGGCAAGGCGCCGGTCGGAACGTGCAGGCGAAAGGAGCGGCGATATGGCGGGTAAGATCCTCGTCCGCAAGGCTGAAAAGAAGACGCTCGAATCGCTGGGGGTTTTCTCTTGGCCCGTGTGGGCAAAGGAACCCTCGACGTTCGAGTACAGCTACGAAGAGCCGGAGACGTTCTACGTGATTGCGGGGAAGGCCAGGGTCGAGCCGAAGGGCGGCGGAGAGTCAGCGGAGTTCGGCGCCGGGGACATCGTTACGATGCCGAAAGGGCTCGAGTGCGTGTGGAGGATAAGCGAGACGATACGCAAGCACTACAAGGTCGGGGACTGACGCGCCGCCTGCTTCCGCTTCCACTCCTCCGGTCTCCGCTTCGGATGGCCGGCCGGGAAGGCGCAAGCGAATGGCGGGAGCGGCGGCTGCGGCGCCGGCTTGGGAGGGAATGCGATGGCCGATACGGTGGTCATGCTCAACGCGGTCCAGGAACCTGCTCCATGTTACGGGGCGCTGGCCGACTGCCTGGCTTCCGCGCGCTACGAGGTCAGGCCGGTATACTTGCCCGCATACCTCGCCGGCGAAGATGAAGTAGACATGCGCGATGCCATAAGGCTTTTCGACCGGGCGCTGAGACAAGAACGAGTAATAGACGACAGGGGAAACCTGGGCCCGTCCAGCCCCTTCAGCATAATATCCCATTCGTTCGGGGCCGTCGTCGTCCGGCTGTGGATGGAACTTTACTATCCGCGCGGAGACTGCCCGGTGCGACACCACCTGATGCTGGCTCCCCCCAACTTCGGCTCGCGCCTGGCATCCGCGGGCCGGCGCATCCCCGATGCCTTCTTCAATCTCGGCCGTGCCATGCTCCAGGAGATGGAATTGGGCAGCATCCTCCTTTGGGATCTCAACACGATGTACGTCAAGTCCGCCAAGCCCGACCAGCCGCCCTACCAATTCGTGTTCGCCGGTCTGCTGCCGGAAGGCGGCGGTTCAGCGTATCCTAAAGGGGCCGGGGAGGCGGAATCCGACGGCAAGGTCAGGGCCGCTTCGGCCAACCTGAACCTGCTCCGCGTGAACCGCCGGGGGGAATCGCAGGAAGGACCGCGAACGGCCTTTTTCGTATTTCCCGATTACGGCCACTTAGGCGCCCGCGGGCTGGCCGGCCATATAGAGGCGCGGGAATGGGAGACCGACGTTGTCGTAGAAAGAGTCATGCAGTGCCTCAAGGTGAACTCCGCAGCGGATTATAGGAGTCTGTGCGAGTCGCACCACCCGAGGGACCTGAGGTGTTCTCAGCTCTCGATCCGCGTCCGCGACCAGTACGGGCGGGACGTGCCGGACATCCTGGCCGAATTTCTGGTGGACGACAATCGAAGCGACGAGTTCGTCCTGCACGCGCGCAGCGATTCGCCGTACAACGCCCTGACGTTCTACCTCGACGCCGCGGCGCTAAAGCTCCGCGCGCGAAAGGCGGCGGTAAAGGTATCGCGGCGGCCGTTCGGCCACTTCAACTACGGAACCGGAGCGACGGTGCCGCTGTTCGACCGCGACGGGGCGCTTGACCGGCTGCGGCTTGGCCGTACCGCCATGGTCGAGGTCATGCTCACGCGCTCCACGCGGGGGACGCGATTTGATCCTGGCCAGGCGCGGCCGACCGTCGGTCCGGCCGACCATCTCCGGGGGCCGGGTTATGACAACCAAGGATCCGTGGCGCAATGTTGAAGCGCTGGACTTCGCTCGACCCATCCCGTCCGAAGGCATCGGTTGCGGCACAGGCGGCCCGGCCGATTCCCTCTGTGCCGGCGATGCCGCCGTCGCGACGGCGCGGCATCGAGGCGCAATGGCCGTACGCATGGGCGCCGCCATTCCGCAGTCCGGCCGCCTCTCTACTCGCAGCCGTCCTTCTCGCTTCAGCATCCGGATGCGACGTGGGCATCAGGAACTTCCTGCCATTCCTGCCGCCGCCCAAGTATGTCAAGGTCGGCGGCCGCGAATTTACCAGGGAGGAGCTGGCATGGTTCAGGCGCGTGCGGGAGCTTCAGTCTGCTATCGCAATCAACCCGAAGGACGCCATGGTTCACGACGAGCTCGCGTCCCTATTCCAGGAGAAAGGCAATTATGACAAGGCAATCCTGCTATACAGGAGGGCGGTGGAAATAGACCCGTCGCTGTTCCATGCCCGCCTGAACCTGGGGTTCCTGCTGCTGGCGGGCGGCAACCCTGCCGAGGCCGAGGATTCGCTACGAGCCGCGGCGGAGATATGCCCATTCTCGCCGGAGGCGCGGTATGGACTTGGGCTGGCTATGGCGAAACGCGGCGCGTCGGCGGAGGCTCGGGCGGAATTCCTGCGGGCGATCGAGCTTGATCGTCGCCACCTCCCGGCCCGCCTGGAGCTGGCGCGGCTCATGTTCGACAGTGGCGACCTTGAAAGCGCCAAGGCCCGATTGGATGCGGCGGCGCGGGAATTCCCCGACTCGACCGAGCCGCTCTACAACCTGGCGATAGTGGAGGAGGCGGCAGGGAGATCCTCCGAAGCGCTTGACGCTCTCGAGCGCGCCGCACGGTTGGACCCGGACAACGCCGACGTGGCGCTGGCCCGGTCGAGGATGCTGATCAGGGCAGGCAGGACAGCCGAGGCTCGGCGCATCCTCGACGGACTCGCAAGGTCGCGGCCGGACATCGCCGAGGCGCACGCGATGGCGGCGGAGGCGATGGAAGCCGAGGGACGCACGGCGGAGGCCTTCGAGGCGCTGGAGCGCGCGGCGGCCGCCGACGCCGCGAACCTAGACCTCCAAGAACGCCTCCTGCGCGAGGCTATTAAGATCGGCCGATCCGGGGCGGCCGTGGCGGCGGCGGAAAGACTCGCGCGCTCCAGGCCGAACGATATCGCCGCCCGCCGCATGCTGGCATCACTGTACGAAAAGGCGTCTATGCCGGAGAAAGCGGCCGCGGAGTGGCAGGCAGTGGCGGCCGCCGATCCGGACGATATGGACGCCCGCAGGCGGCTCGGCGAGATTTACGCGAAAATGCCTAATGCCGGCGGCAGGGCCATGCTGCAGTTCAAGGCCGTTCTGGATCGCATACCGGATGACCCCGTCAGCCATGAGAGGCTGGCCGAACTCTACATCCGCAGCGGCAACGGGGCCGCGGCCGAAGAACATCTGCGCAAGGTGATCGAAAGAAATCCCGCCGACGCGGCAGCCAGGCAGAACCTAGGAGTGATACTCGCGGCCGGAAAGCGAGCGGAGGACGCCATCACGGAGTTCCGCGCCGCGCTCGAGGCCGATCCGAATCTTGCGGCGGCGCGCCTGAACATCGCGAAGGTGCTCCGAGATATAGGCAGGCGCGACGAGGCTCTGGCCGAGTACAGGCTGTACTTGGCTGCAAGGCCGGATGACGTCGATGCCGGGATTCAGACAGCTGAGCTGCTCGCGCGGATGGGAAGGAGGGATGAGGCCGCGGCTCAGCTAGACCGCGCGCTGGCGGCGGCGGGCCGCGGCGGCGACGCCGAGTTTCAAATGCGGGCTGCCGCCTTTTATATGGAGCTAGGGAGAGAGGCGCGGGCGGCGGAGTGCGTCGAGCGGGCGATGAGAGCCGAGCCGCATTCGCCGGCGATACTAAGGATCGCGGCGGCGACCGCCGAAAAGAGCGGCCGCGACCTCAAGGCGGCATATTTCCTGCGCAGAATAATCGCATTCGAGCCGAACAACTCGGAGATGCACGGGCGTTTGGCCAAGATATATTTGAAGGCCGGCGCCCGCGATGCCGGCTTGTCTCACTTCGAAGCCCAGGGACGGGCGGGAGATCCCGTCGGATGGAGGGATGCGGCCTTCGCCTATATCTCGGCGGGCAGGGCGGACGATGCCGAATCGGCGTGCCGCAGGGCGATAGAACTGAATAGAGAAGAAGTGCCCGCGCGCCAGCTGCTAGCATCAATCTTGTGTGCCAAAGGCGAGCGCGCGGCGGCGCTCCGCGTCCTCTCCGATATCCTGCGGCTGGATCCGAAAAACGTCGGCGCCCTGACTAATTCCGGCGCCATCCTGCTGGCCGAGGACGATCCGCACGGGGCGGCCGACTTCTCCCTGAAGGCCCTGGCCGCCGACGGCAGGTGCGAAGCGGCCATCAATAACCTCGCAGTAGCGCTAAGGAAGCTGAAGCGGTTCGAAGAGGCGGAGAGGGGATATAAAAAGCTGCTGGAGATAAATCCGGATTCGATCGCCGCCCACTACAACCTGGCGCTCCTATACGAATTTTACTTGGGCAGACCCGATCTCGCTTCCCTCCACTATGAATCGTTCCTGCGGTGCGGCGGCCAAGCGGCCAAGATACGCCGTGCGGGATCGGCCGCACCACCTCCTGCGGAGACGATCGGCACTCGATAGCTTATCCGCCCGAACATGCCGCGGAGCGCCGCGCTTCGGCCTAAGCGGGATGCGCCGCGCCGCCCGGATCGGCTTTCGGGCCGCCGGCGCCAAGCTCGCGCGCCCTTTCGATTGCGATCCGAGCCAGCTCGGAGAATATCGTCCGGCAGTCCGTCTCGATATCCTTGCCGCTCCAGCGCGCGATCGCCTCCCATTCGATCCACGCGCCGCCGTTCGTCGCATCGGCCCTGTCGGATACCGCGCGCGGCATCGAGGCGCTGAAGATAGGAACGAGGTGTTCCGGCGCCGCGTCGGGGGGCCGCACCCACTCCCTTAATAGCGCCGGCCGATCGGTCCGGAGCCTCTCGCCTGGAACTGCGGGCGGACCCGATGCCGAGCCTGCGCCGGATGCGGAGGCCGTCAAGGCCGACGCTCCCAGTCGCTGCTTGAAGCGTGCATCCGCCTCAGCGCATGTGCCGGCCGCCTTCGGAGTTCCGGCACCGCCGGCCTCTTGACGCCCAGCCTCAGGCGATCCCACATCCTGAGCCGACGCTCCGCCGCGCGCCGCCGTATCGCCGTCGATGCCGGAGGCGGCCATCGCCCTGTACCGCTCGACCCCGAACTCGATGCACGCCTCCTCGAATATACGCCAGGCCGCATCAACCGTAGCGGCCAGTTCGAGCTTCGCCTTCTGCATGGCCGCGAACCTCTCGGCGAGCGCGTGGCTCGGGCGGGCGATGCGGATACCGGAGGGGAGGAACGTATCCAGGCATCCGCCGAGCCCGAGGCCCGCCGTCAAAATGAACGCCGCCGCCAGAAAAAACCACACGGACAGCCCTCGGAACGAGGTTAACATCAGGACGACGCCGGCACCCGACATCGCCGCAGTCCCCGCTGCCCACAGGGCGATCAGAGGGGCGGACCAGCCGGCCGCCTTGAGCCTATGATGGATGTGTCCAAGGTCCGCGCGTCCTATAGGCCTGCTGGCGACCGCCCGGCGAAGCGCCGAGAGCGCCGCTTCGGCCAGCGGGTATATCGCCGCCGCCGTAGCCAGCGGTACGTGGTAATCCACGAACGTACCTTCCGAAAGGATCGGGTCGCGCATGAAGGCGGGACTTTCCTGACCGAGAGAGACGAGCAAGGCGGCGATGAGCATCCCGATCCCTTGGCTTCCCGCGTCGCCCATGTACACTCGCGCGGGCTTCCAGTTGAACAGCAAGAAAGCCAGCGCGGCGCCGGCGCAGGCCGCGCTCAGCGCGAGCGCCGCACCGTCGCCGGAGCGGGCGCCGCAGAGAGCGACTATGACGGCGGATGCGGCTGCGATGGATCCGGCGAGGCCGTCGGAGCCGTCCGCCAAGTTGAATCCGTTGACGACCGCGACTATCCACATCGCAGTGAATGGGACTGCGAGCAGGTGCAAACCTAGCGGAGGGATGCCCGGAAACTGAAGGAAATCGAAACGGTATCCGAACCATGCGAAAAGCGCGGCGACAGATGCCTGGACGGCGGCCTTAGCCCGCGGGCTCATGGGCCGCCTGTCGTCCGCCAGACCGGCGGCGGCGAGCGCCAGCGAGGCGGCGAGCACTGTCCAAATCTTTGCGCGTTCGGCGGGCATGAGGGCGTCCGGTTCGAGCAGGACGTGCGCAGCGAGCGGCAGCAGGATGCCGGCAAATATGCCGGCACCTCCCAGCAGCGGTACCGACGCCGACTGCTCCTTCCTATGGCCCGGCCTGTCGAGCAGCCCCAAGCGCGATGCCGCCCGGATGCATGCCGGCATCGCCGCAGCAGAGACAGCGAAGCCTCCGATCATCAGCGCGGCCGCGTCCGCCGTAAACAACGGGAACCCTCCTGCGCCGTCCGAAGAAAGGGGAACAACCCGAACAATCGGGAGGTCCCGGAGATCCGACATAAAGGCGCGCGAACAAAATGCGCCTAAGCCATCCTCGCCCGCATATTATACATAGTGGCCGATGCCGCGTCCGGGAGCAACAGGCGGAGGCGCTTTTTCCCGGAGGGATGTTACGGATGCGGGCAGGCGCCGGCATATGGGATCGGGCGATTGCTCGAAACGGTATTGCATCGCTAGCGCGCCGCCGCGGCGGCGGCAGGATCCCGACGCTAGCGTCGAGTTCGAGCCGGCGGGCGATCGAGGAATTGGGCGGGATGGTTGGAGCGGAACGGCATTCGCGGCCGGCGCAGACAGCTATGGTATCATGGCCCCGCCGCCGACCCTGACCGTCTTCGACGCCGGGACGCCGGACGATCGGTAGGTTGCGGAAGTTCTGGAAGAATAGCGATGATCACTTCCGGTATTGGCGGATCTTTCAAGGCGGTCGGATCCGCCGGGAAGCGCCGGGGAGGCATCCCCGAGCGAGGCGCGCAGCGCCTTCATGTTGAAGTTCTTGCCCGGGCAATCGGTGACTTTTATTTCGTTGTGGCCTACCACGTTGCCGGCCTCTATGCCGCAGTAATCCATGAGGAAGCGGATCAGGCGGCGGAGGCTTTCCATCTGACGGTCTGTCGGCCGGGTTTCGTTGAAGTTTCCGACCAAGACGATGCCGATGCCGTGCTCGTTATACTCCGCGACGCCGGCATGGGCGCCCCGGAGCTGCTGTTTCCACCTGTAGCCGACTTCTATTTCGCCGTCGCCCGATCCCATGCCGTTTCCGATTACGAAATCGTATCCCAACCCGTCCCATCCGCGAGCGGCGTGGGTCTTGTGGAACTCGGCGGCGTTGCCGGTATCGGTGGCGGAGTGGTGAACGACGATATATTTCCATTCGCGCGTTAACCTTACGGCCCAGGCGGCCTCCGGGGAAATCCCAGGCCGATATTTAGGCTCAGGCTGGAGTAGGGGCGCCGGTATTTGGGCATCTCGAGCCTTAGCGGAAGCTGAATCGCGGAAGCGTTCGCGCCTGACTCTTTCCATGATTTCGGCCACGTTCTGTCCGGAGGTTGCTTTTGCCGCCGCGGGTCTGGCATATTCGCACTCGGCCTCCGGTCCTTCCTCCACATACGAAACCCCTCCCCGCGGCTCGCACCCGGCCGAGTATATAAGGAGCGCGGCGATCGCCGGCACCCGGAATGACAGGAGTCGAACCTTTACGGACGTACGGTTTTTCACGAGAATTTCTCCCTTCCCCGCGGCGGGCATTCCTGGGACGGACCGCCGTAAAATGTCGTCGCACGGGCAAGTCCAAGGCGCCGCGTGCATTCCCGGAACGCGAGTCTCCGGCCGCCCGTGGATCGCATCCATGCATAGCCGGCGCGAAGCTCCGCCTTATTTTTTATCGGCGGCAATCGGCCACAGCAGAAGGAAACTTGTGGCATATTTTTTTGCGGCAGCGGCGGCTTAAGGATATACTGCGCTTTCCTGTGCCCCAATAGGGGCGCGTGCCATGGCTAACCCCAACCGGGGGGAGCTTCAGCGCCCAAATTCCGCGAGGTGCGGGTTGAGCGCGCGACGCGGAACTCGGGGATGCCGTCTCCTGCCGCAGGCCGCCGATATGGCAGAGGCTGGGCCCCGACGAGGCCGGAGCCTGCGGAGAGGGGTGCCGGGCCGGCATGCTCGCAGCCCAGCAGGTAGGCTCCCCGCCGCGGCGTTCTAAGCGAGAAAGAGGAGGGGAGGACCATGGCGTATTATCTAGGCGTCGACGTTGGTACCTCCGGAGTCAAGTCGCTGCTGATTGATGCCGAAGGGTCGGTGGCAGCCTCCGCCGCCGAGGCGTATCCGAGCTATACGCCCAAGCCGCTATGGTCCGAGCAGGATCCCGGGGATTGGTGGGCGGCCGCCGTGGCGAGCGTGAAGAAGGCGCTGGCGGCCGCAGGGGCGGACGGGAAGCGTGTCGCCGGCATAGGGCTCTCAGGCCAGATGCACGGCTTGGTGCTGCTGGATAAGGGCGGGAAGGTCCTGCGGCGGGCTATCCTATGGAACGATCAGCGCACATCGGAGGAATGTGCGGAGATAACCGCGGTTGTCGGAGCCAAAAGGCTTATAGCGTCGGCATGCAACCCGGCGCTTACGGGGTTCACTGCGCCGAAGATACTATGGGTCCGCAAGAACGAACCGGACGTGTACGAGAGGGCCAGGCGCATGCTCCTGCCGAAGGATTACGTGCGGTTCCGCATGACCGGGGAGTACGCTACTGACGTATCCGACGCCTCGGGAACGCTTCTGCTGGACGTGGCGAAGAGGCAATGGAGCGCGGAGCTGCTGGAGGCGATGAAGATAGACAGGTCCCTGTTACCGAAGACATATGAATCGGTGGAGGTAACTGGGCGCGTCTCTAGAAGGGCGGCCGAGGAGTTGGGCTTGAAGGCCGGGACGCCGGTGGTAGCCGGAGGGGGAGACCAGGCGGCGGGCGGGATAGGGGCAGGCGTCGTCCGCGCGGGGATTGTGTCCGTATCGCTCGGCACATCGGGGGTGGTGTTCGCCCACAGCGATGAGGCAAGGACTGATCCGAAGGGACGGTTGCATACCTTCTGCCACGCCGTTCCTGGAAAGTGGCATGTGATGGGTGTCTCCCTGTGCTCCGGCGGCTCCCTACAGTGGTTCCGCAACGCACTTTGCAGCGAGGAGACGGCCGTCGCCGAACGCGCCGGACAAGACGCTTACGACCTCATATCGCTGGCCGCCTCGCGCGCTCCGGCCGGTTGCGAAGGACTGATGTTCCTTCCGTACCTGACCGGCGAGCGGACGCCGCACGCGGACCCGTTCGCGCGGGGAGCGTTCGTAGGAATAACTCCAAGGACAGACAAGGCCTACATGGCTCGCGCCGTGTTCGAGGGAGTGGCTTTATCGCTCCTGGATTCGCTCGAAATAATCCGTTCGCTGAACGTGCCTGTCGGGGAAATACGACTTGTCGGCGGAGGTGCCAAGAGCGCTTTTTGGCGCCAGACGCTTGCCGATGTCTTCGGCGCGGATATCTTTTCTCTAAGGGCCTGCGAGGGGCCTGCCTTCGGTGCGGCGATCCTTGCGGCAACGGCGGCGGGGCGATTCAAAACAGTAGAGGAGGCGTGTTCGGCGACTGTAAAGACATCCTGGAAGGACGGCCCGAACGCGGAAAGGGCGAAGCTTTATGCTAAGCTCCATCCTATATGGAAGGGGCTGTACTGGTCGCTGAAGGGAGATTTCGAGGCCCTGACCAGGGCGGTCGAATAGGCGCTGGCGGCGCGGAAAGGACCGATGACATGGGAAAAGTATTAGAAGGTCGAATGCAGATCGGAAAGGGAGCGAGGTTCGCCGTAGTCGTAAGCCGCTTCAACAGCTTGGTTACAGGCCAGCTGCTCGCGGGCTGTATGGACTTCCTGCGCAGGCACGGCGCCTCCGAAGACGCCGTGGACGTGGCATGGTGTCCCGGGGCTTTCGAAATGCCGTTGGTGGCCAAGCGGCTGGCGAAGTCCGGGAAGTACTCGGCCATCGTGTGCCTTGGTGCCGTCGTCCGCGGCGGCACGCCCCACTTCGAATACGTCGCGGCCGAGGCCAGCAAGGGAATAGCCTCGGTCATGCTGGAGACCGGCGTGCCGGTGGCCTTCGGAATTCTCACATGCGACACGCTGGAGCAGGCGCTGGAACGCGCCGGCGCTAAGGCGGGCAACAAGGGGGCGGAAGCGGCCGCTTCCGC
>CALKMO010000211.1 GCA_937991785.1 uncultured bacterium
TCCGAAGTCGCTGGCCCCGCAATCCTTTTCTCGCGCGATCCCGCACTCCTTGCCGCTAGCGGAAACGACCTTTTCACACGGCGGCGGACTGACCAGCGTGGCCCGCACCGGTATCGGTATAACCTTGTTGCACGCCGGACAAAGAGCCGTCCTGCCGGACATTTCGTCCGGTACAGTAAGCGTGGCGCCGCAATGACAATTAAACGTAAGCCCCATTTCGCTTCAGCCGCGCGAATCCCGAACCGAAGATCCCCGAACCCGCACCGAATTCTACTATCCACCGCCGCTTGTCGAAGGTCAAATCCTTTCCCGAAAACGTGCTAGGTGCATGGCCGTAATGCATAAAGTTTCATCATCCGGATGCCGATGCCCTTTTCAGAAAGGGTTTGCCAAGGGAGCTTTACATTGGAGAAATGGCACGGATTAGGTAAAGGGGATCGGAAGGAGGGCGGTTTGGCATCGCTGCCGAGCCGTCGGAAGCCGTCGCCCGGCTTTCTCCGCTTATTCATGACATCCGCACAGTTACGGCCATGCACACCCTAAGGGGCTGTTGGAGGGGAAAATATAGGTGGCGAGAGCAGGAGGCCGGAATATATTCCAGCACCATGCAGAGGAGGCGGCAAGGCAAGCCCCTCCGGAAACGGAAACGGCGGAAGCGTGGCATTAGGGACCTTAGGATGAACGATACAGGAAAGCCGTGCGCAGGCGGAGGGAGCGACAGCTCGCCCATACTGGTCACAGGGACGGCGGGTTTCATAGGGTTTCACGTGGCCGGGGCGCTGCTCAGGCGTGGCCGCCGCGTCGTGGGCGTGGACAATTTCAACCCTTACTACGCGGTGGCGCTCAAGGAGGCCAGGTCGCAAATACTGAGAAATGATGCCGGCTTCGTCGAGGAGCGCGGCGACATCGCGGACCTGGACTTCGTCGCCAGCATAGCTCACCGGCACAAGCCATGTTTGATATGCCATCTGGCCGCCCAGGCCGGCGTGCGTTATTCGCTGACCAATCCGTTCGTGTACGAGGCATCCAATGTGCAGGGTACGCTTAACCTGCTGGAGATCGCGCGCCGCCTCGGCATACGCCGGTTCGTGTACGCGTCCAGTTCGTCGGTCTATGGCGGCAACGTCAGGCTCCCATTCAGCGAGACCGACCGCGTGGATTCCCCCATAAGCCTGTACGCGGCCACCAAGAGATCCAACGAGCTGATGGCCCACGTCTATTCGCACCTGTTCGGAATCCAGACCATAGGGCTCAGGTTCTTTACCGTTTACGGTCCATGGGGCCGCCCCGACATGGCGATGTGGATATTCGCGGAGTCCATCATGGCAGGAGAACCGATACCGGTTTTCAACAGCGGACGGATGCGCCGGGACTTCACCTATATAGACGACATCGTCGCGGGGGTGGAGGCGGCGATGTTTGCCGACGGCCTGGAGAGGTACGAGATATTGAACCTGGGGAACAGCCGTCCGGAAGACCTTATGGGCCTCGTGGCGCTTCTCGAGAAGGCGCTGGGCCGGAAGGCGGAGGTGCGGCCGATGCCTATGCAGCCCGGCGACGTCGAGGCTACATACGCCGACATATCCCGCGCCAGGACGAAGCTTGGATTCGAACCCAGGACGCCCCTGTCGGAGGGCGTTCCGAAGTTCGTCGAGTGGTACCTGGCCCATCCCGATATCGCCGCGAAAGTGCGCGGGACGCGCAACTGAGTCGTGCCGCGCGAACTTAACATTTACCGCTGCATTGCGCCGCCTTTCCGCCGGAAGGAGATGATCGGCCGCCGAGACGGCGCGGCCTCCAGACCTGACTGCTCATCCAGCAAACAATTATGTTATCGCCGATCCCAGCGACGGGAGGGAGGGTTTTCATCCGATGTGGATATTCCAACCGCCTGGCTTGTCGAGGATTAACCGGATGGCTATCCATATCCCCGCCGCAATGGCCTCGCCGACCACCAGCCCGATGAAGAACCGCCGCATCCGAAGGTAAGCTCTGAATCCGCCGTAACGCGTGATGACCCACTTCAGCAGCCACCCGACGAAAAAGCTGAACCAGATGTGTATCATCGGCCATGAGCTTCCCCAGCATACGTAGCCTATGGGGTGCGGCCACCAGAAGATGTAAGACCTCAATACCAGGAAGAGGATCAGTACGCCGGCGCCGAGCGCCATCCAGCCGACCCTTCGCCAGTCGGTCCTTGCGACCTCGGGTATCTTGTCCTCCGGCATTTCCACGCCCTTGGCGGCGTATTCGGTCTTCGCCCTTTCGTATTCCCGTATCCTGCGCACTGTGTCGCTGGCGGGGTTGTAAACGTTCCACTGGATGTACGGGCGGAATACCCACGACTGGCCGCCGTGCAGGACGGTGGCGCCTTTTTCGTAGCAGAGTTTCGTAAACGACACGAAGGAGACTCCGAGCGCCAGCAATATGGCCGCGACCATCGCGAAAAAGGTCTTGCGGCGCGGCAGGCCGCAATCGGATGCCAGCTTGAAACCGTGCATCGCCTGCGGCATCAGGAACGCGCGGAGATCGGCCATCATCACGGAATGCCCCAGTTGCGCACCGACAAAGGAGGAACATCCCATGCCTGCCGGCGTGACGGTGGACGTCAGGAAGTTGAACGGATTGCCGACCGTCTGGACGTAAAACAGCCCTCCCTCGCACACGAGCCTGGTCATGCCTATGGAAACTATCGCGAAAAGGATGGTTAGCAGGAGCGCCCATCCGAAATCCATGCCCGCGAGCATTAGCCAGTAGACGCTGACGCCTATGCCAGCCAGCAGCATCAGGAACGCTTCGCGGTAGCGCAGCGGCTCCTCCGAATCGTCCGCCTCGCTCGGAAGCCCGGCCGCGCGCCGGACCGCCTCCTTCAGATGCCCCCTGGCCATCCACAGCCCGAACAGGGCCATCGCCAGCAGCGCGCCGAAGGCCTGGTCCACGAATATGCCCCGCCGCTTGCCTATGCTCCACATGAACTCCCAGTGGCTTCTGCCCCACCCCGCATAATAGAGCAGCACCACGCCGGCCTTGAGCAGGACGTAGAAGAACCACAGGCTGAAGGAGACCTCGAGCGACAGGAGATACGTAAGGCCGATGATGGCCGGGGTTATGTATATGTGGACCGGAGCGAGGCTGCGCCAGGGATAGTCCTGGAAGTACCTCGATTCGAGATTCCTGGATACGACCGGTATCTCAGGAAGGACGGGCAGGAAATCCCTCGAGGCGTTCCAACTGTGTATTATGACCGGGATCAGGATGCCGACCAATGCGGCGCGGTCGCGGAAAAAGGATGCACCCGTTCCGGCGATTCCGCCCCCGCCGGCGGTCCCGGCCGAACCGCCCGCATCCCCGGATCCGGACATCATATCTACGGGCACCTGGACGAGAGGGAAGGCGAGCCTTTCGCGGTCGGCCCACTGCCGCCTGAGCATCGCCGACAGGGACAGGAAGATGGCGTACCAGGCGAGTATGAATATGCACCAGTGGGCGAATGGCAGGTAAAGCGCATCCCACGGGATGCCAGGGCCTGATGGCTTCGGACCGTAGAACCATCCGGCTATGCCCAGCCAGTCGAGAATCGAGTATACGATGCCGGGCTCGTCGGGCACTGGTCGGTGGAACCAGTCGCCTATGCCGAGCTTTTCCGCTATGGAATACGACAGGCTCGGCCCTTCAGGCTTGCCGGTGAAAAACCATTCCGCCGGGCGGGGCGCATCCGGCGGGATCTCGGCGCCTTCCGCCGCCGCCGGATCGCGCACGAACAGGCGCAGCCCGCGCTCCTCGATCTTTTCGAGTTGCGGGTGGAGGAATTCCGCCCATCGGTTGTCCGGAGTTGCGTAATAGTAAGGTCCCATCATCACCGCGAACAGATACGTAAACAGCCCCCAGCTCGGTATGGCCGCCGTGATCATGCACATGATGTAGATCAAGCCCAAGTCCCGGCGCGAAAGGTGCAGCCCGGGAGCGAAGCGCGCCAAGGCGGAATTGACTATGGTCATCAGGATAAATTGGACCAGCAGCGCTGACGCCGGCAGGTGGTTGAAGCCGAGGCAGGCGGAAGCGAGATAGTGATCGGTCAGCGGCGTAAGCCAACAGATGAAGGCGACGGCGAGCAGTCCGGCGAAAATGCCGCGTGGCGTTATCCCTCCACCGCCGGCAACGCCGGGATCGGCTGTGCCCGAGAAAAATCCGCCTCCCTCCGAACCGACCGGGAGGTCGGGTTCTCCGGAGCGTTCTGTAAGGCCTCCGCGCATCGAAACCTCCGACATCAGCCGCCTGAAAGGTGGCCTCCCGAGCCCGGGGCGATTTCCGCGCCGGCGGCGTATCTCCCGGAGCCAAACCCCGCCGGTCGCGATCCTCCCCCAGCCCGCGATACGCTCAGGCCTTCCTCCGCTCCCTCGCGCCGCCGCGGGTCAGTACTGCATCTGCGAAACTGACTTGCTTATCATGCCTATGGCCACCGATGCCGCCCCGATCAGCCCCACCCCGCATGCGTAGCCGGCGCCTGCGCTGAATATGTAATGCTTCCACATCG
>CALKMO010000212.1 GCA_937991785.1 uncultured bacterium
CCCGAGCCTCCGGCCGAGCCTCCCACGCGCGCCGGAGCCGCCGCCTGCGCCAGCATAGCCTCCAGCGCCCGCATCCCGCCCGTAACTTTGGCCTCCATCGCCGCGTTCCTGAAGGGGCCCAAGTCTGCGCGGAACTTCCTCACGATTACCGCGTCTGCCTCCATGTCGGCTTCCATGTCTATATCGCCGCGTACGCCGGCCGGCAACCAAGAGGGGAGACCGAATATGGCGTCGAGGAATTTCACGGCTCCGGACGACACAGTACCCCTTATATCCGCGCGCCTGACCAGCGCGCGCGGGCGCGGCGGCCTCCCCGCTTCGTAGAGCCGCCTGACTTCCGTCAGGTCCGCGTATCGGAGCGATCCTTCGAGCGTCCCAGCCTCGCCGCACCCCTTGAATCGTGGGATATCCACCGTCTCCACAGGTTCCCGGCCGAGGGGCGCCGGCTTATTGATGTACCGGATCTCGATGTCCCAGGAAGGCGACGGCTCCTTCCACGAATCGTTTTTGGGGAGCGAGAGGACGATGTCTTTCCCCGCAACCCGGCCTTCGAACGCGAAATCGAAATCGCGGGGGTTCCCCCTTTTGTCTCCCATAGGGGCGGACGTTCCGCGCAGCTTCCCCCCTTCGACGCGGAGTACGCCGGACTTCAGCGCGGCGGGGATCCCGAAGGCGCCTCGATAATCCGACAGGCGTTCCCGCAGTGCCACGATGTCCGCCGCGGCGTCCAAGGACTTCAGGTCCAGTTCGATCTTGCCGCCGGGCCATTCTGTTGCGTTCCCGAACGCCTTCGCAGCCATCTCCCGGCTCGAATTCTCCTGTGCGCCGGCTTCCAGTTCGAATTCCCATCTTCGCGCCCCGCCGTCCCCGGCGGTCCGCTTCGTCTTGCCCCCGATCCGTATCGGCATCGGCTCCCGCGCCCCTTGCCGCTCCATGGTCCCGTCGAACGACGCCGCCATATCGTCCCAGGTTCCGGCCGCGTTTACCCTGACGCGGATCTTTTCCCGGAAGGAAGGCATGCCGAAGAGTTTCAGGAAAGGACCGAACTCGGCCGCGAACGTTTCGCCGTCCACGTCCAAGGCGAAACCCGCACGGAAGGAAGGCGAGGCCATGGCATTGAGATTCTTTGCCGAGAGATCCGCCTCCCATGTGAGCGAACGGCTCCGGGCCGTCCATCGCCCTCTGATCTCGCGCGGCCCGGTCCTCGCCGCGGCGGCACCAGGCGTCAGGACCACGGCGGCTTTGACTTCGCTTTCAAGGGGAAGAGGGATCCGGCCATCTCCCGGCCCGGGCGACGAGCTCACCCATCCGCCGCTTATTTTCAGAGCGGCGTCCACGTCGAAGTTGTATGCGTCGCCGGTCAGCGCGAAGATCGATGTCAGCCGTCCGCCGGCGCGGCCGGCGAGTCCCAACTCCGCGAACAGCGGCGTCGCGGCCAAAAGTCCGATATCCGCATCCAGGGTGAACTTCAAAGGTTCGAGGAACCGCGTGCCTTCTCGGACGCGGCCGCTGACATCGAGCCGCAACCCCGCCGACGGGCATTCGACCCGAACGCGGTTAAGGCTGACCGTCTCCCACGATGCGTCCCATTGTACGTCTATCCCTACGTCGGTCGGCATGCCTCCGACTATAAGCCCGTCCGGCCGGATCGTGGCCAGCAGGCTTTCCACATGAAATTCCCCGGTCAGCCTGGTCTCTCCGGCGAATCTCGCGGCGATCCTGCATTTCCCGGTCACGGACTGTCCGAGAACCACTTCTATCCGTTCGGCTGCTCCCGGGCGCGGGATGTCGCCGGGAGAGAGCCTGCGCAAATAGGGCAATCGCACTCCAAAGAACCGCATGAACGGCTCCAGATCCAGGTCTTGCACGGAAACGTCTACAGCGCCGCCGGCGAGGCGCCCCGGATCCAGGCGTCCGGAACTATCGAGCATCGCGGCGGCGGAAATCCTGATCTTCCCCGATTTCCCGGGTTCCTGTTTCCCCTCGCCTCCGCGCGCCGGACCGAAGGCCGTCAGGACTGTTTCGTCCCCCGCGTCGGGCGACGAGACACGAAGATTGACTCCGGACATCCGTACGTCCGAGCCGTTGCGGATATGGTCGCGGAGGATTACGCTTCCCCCCTCCACCTCCAGCACGGCGCCGGGACCGCTCAGCCCGATATCCATAGGGAACCTGCCAGGCGAGCCGGAGCAGTATATTTCCAATAGATCATCCACGTTCGTGTACGTCTCCCCATCCTCGCGCGCGTGGCGCTCGATCATCATCTCGGGAGACTCGATCGTCAATCCGACGCACCTCAGCCTCCTGCCGAAACTGAGCAGCAGATCGGAGACATCCAGGCGCGCGGTTGCGGCCGGTGCGTAGAGGAGGTGCGGGCCGGCGCCCATGCCTTCGCGGTTCTTGATGCGCAGGCCCCTCAGAGTCAGGCGAACCGATGGGAGGCTGATCCTGACGTCTTCGATGGACACCTCACGTTTGAAGGCGGCCTCGGCCGCCTCTACTATCATGGCCCGCATCTTCTGTTCGTCCACCAAGACGTACATCGTTCCTGTGAGGATCGCAATCAGGCCGGACGCAACGGCCGCGGCCAGCAGGGGATAGCGCACGTACGGGCGGCGCAGCAGCCCCTCGCCGCCCGCCGTCCGTTCCTCCAGCGTCAACGTAAGTTCGCCCACAGTCAGGGCGTCGCCGGGGCGTAGCAGCGTGGCGCCGGCAATCGGCAGACCGTTGACCCTGACGGCGGCCCCCTCGGCCGCCGGCCGTACGATCACCCGGTCTCCCTCCGAAACGACAACGGCGTGAGTAGGCAACACCGGCCCCTCGCGAAGCGATATGTCGCACGCTTCGTCGCTCCCGATCGCGACCTGTCCTTGCGGGAGCCGGTATTCCGCCCCGGCCCCCCTCAGCACGTAAGATCTCATTGTTCTCCAGGCACGGATCCAGCAGTAAGCCCCGGCGCGCTCCGATGGACATGCATCCGGCGGCGACGACCGGGTCGCCGCAAGAGCGCCGCTCCGAACGGCGGAACGCCGCCGCCGGCTCGCGCTACCTTGCCCCTACAATACTATGCCGGCGGCATCGCCTTCAAGCGAGGCGCGGCGCGAATCCAAGGCGGGCAAGCTTGCCGGAGTCGTGCACCAGCGCGCTTTTTCCGCGAAAGAGTCCCTTTTCACGCAAAACAGCGGCGGGTATATTGCCGTCAGAAGGATCAGGGGAAAAACGAGCGGGGCGACAGACCCTGCCCGCTCGCGTCAGGGCGGGCGGATGGCACCGGGAGCGCGGGGAGGGGAAGAACGGAGGAAGGGGGCTTGTTTTTCGAACGCGGATCCTTGGCGGCCACATTCCTGACCGCGGCCGCCGCATGCGCTCCCGTGGGCGCCGTCGCCGGCGACGCGGTGGAGCTCAGGAGCGGCGCGAGGGTGGAAGGGAAAATACTCCTCCAGGACGAAGAGCGCGTCGTGCTCGACCTTGGCTGCGGCCAGCCGCTCACGATCGCGCGCAAGGATATCTTCAAGGTGGTGGAGGCCGCGAAGCGCGCGAAGGAGAAGGCGGCGAAGGAGGAAGACGGGGTCGAGGATAAGGACGGCCTTTTCTCCACCGCCAGGCTCAAGCCCGGAAGCATAAAGGAGAAGGCGGAGACCTTCGGACCGGGCGTAGTAATGGTAACCAGTCCGGGAGGCCTCGGATCGGGATTCTTCATCACCGCGCGCGGCCACTTGATAACGAACGCCCACGTCATAGAGGGAGAAACGCATATCGCGGTAACGGTCTTCCAAAAAGGCAAAGACGGGTTCGAAAAGAAGAAGTTTGAGAAGGTCGAGATACTGGCGATAAATCCGTACTTCGACCTGGCGCTGCTGCAGGTCAAGGAGGCTGGGGATGTCGAATTCGCAAAGTGTTTCCTCGGCGATTCCTCCGAGCTGAAGAACGGCGACCAGGTGTTCGCCATAGGAAACCCCTTGGGGCTGGAGCGATCCGTCTCGCATGGTATAGTCAGCACCGCGAACCGAAACATGAGCGGCCTTACATACATACAAACCACTGCGGCGATCAATCCCGGGAACTCGGGCGGTCCGTTGTTCAATCTCAAGGGCGAAGTCATAGGGGTGACGAGCGCTAAACTGATGGGGTTAGGCGTCGAGGGGGTGGGGTTCGCCATACCATCGGCGAGGGTGAAGGAGTTTCTCATAAACAGAAGCGCCTTCGCCTACGACAAGGACAATCCCAACTCGGGGTACAGGTACCTGTCGCCGCCTTCGAAGAAAGGGAGCGCCGGGGGCGTCGAGAAGAAATGAGGCCCGGCGTGCGGGCCTGGAGAAGCGAGGCGGAAGCGTGCGGAGGAATCCGCCGGCCGTATGCGATGGGCGGACGCTTGGTCTTTGCCCGGAGACTCCGCGGTCTTTAACGGAGGAAGCAACAATGCCGAGGATTGGTGTTTTCGGAACGACGACTGGAGTCGCTGCCGTAGCGCTTTCCTGCCTTGTCGCGTGCGCAGATATTTCTGCCGCGGCGGATCGCAGGATCGAAGAGCTGCTGCCGGCCAACACGGTGGCGTTCGTGCACATAAGGGACGCGAAGGCCACGGCGGAGCGCATCAAGAAGACGCCGTACTATGCCATGTACCAGGAAGACCCGGTAAAAAAGTTTCTGGAAAAGCCGATGAAGAAGCTGCGAGAGGAGCTCAAAGAGGTCGAGGCGGAGATCGGAGTGAACCTTGAGGAGATATACGGTTTCGTATCGGGCGAGGCGGCGGTGGCGCTGGTCAAGACACCTTTTCCTGAGAAGGACAAGGATATCGGCTTGTTGTTGGCAGCCGATATCGGCGCCAACGGGAAGGCGCTTGAGGCAAGGATAGCGGATGTCCTCGGAAAAGTTCCCGCCGGGACGTTCGAGAAGCTCAGGGAGGAGGCGCACGGAACCGCTTACACTATGCTCAAGTTCAAGGAGGATAAGGGGCCGCCGGAGCTGGCGTATTGCGTCACCGGACAGATGTTCATAGCGACCCTGGGCGGAAAGACCATGGCTAATTTCCTCGGGAGCCTTAAGGCCCCGCCGGCGGAATCGCTGGCCGCTTCCAAACCGTTCAAAGAGGCGGAGGAGCAGATCGGGGAAGCTCACGATTTCATGGCCTTCGCCAACTTGAAGCGTCTTATCGAAGATCTCAAGGAAATGGCCGGCCCGCCGGAAGATGGCAGACCGTCCGCCGACAAGATACTCAAGGCGCTGGGATTCGATGCCATTCAGTGGGCGGCGATGGGCGCGACTGTAGGCGAGAAGGCGCTGACCAGCGCGGGGTACCTCAAGGCCCCGGGCGAGAAACGCGGAATACTCAAGCTGCTCTCACCTGGCGGCGGCGATCTTAGGCTGCCCGGCGATCTGCCCGAGGATGCCGGCATAACGTGCGCGTTCCAGTTCAGGGCGTCTGAATTTTTGGACGAGCTGAGAGATATGCTCAACGCTATAGATCCACAGATCGCTGCGCAGATGGACGCGCTGCTAGGCATGTTCCAGATGCAGGCGCAGATTGACATCAAGAAGGATCTGTTGGCCCACGTGGGAAACTCGCATTACTTTTATCAGACCTATCCCAAGCCGTATCAGTTCGGGAAAGAGAACCATGTTTTCTCGCTGGGCCTCAAGGACAAGGAGGCGTTCCGGACGGCCGTCGGCAAGATGCTGGCGGCCTCCGGCGGCGCGTTCGAGGAGAAGGAATACCTCGGACATAAGTACACCGCCGTAAAGATGCCTCAGGCTCAGCTTGGACCGGACGCGCCGCCCGCGCCGTCACCCGCCTTCGGCGTCGTCGGCGAGCGCTTCGTGTTTTCGATCCGCGAGGAGGGAATGCAGGACTACCTGCGGAGGATTGGGAAGGGCGGCGGCGCAAGCCTCAACGACGATCCGGCGGTGCGCGAGGTCATGAAGATGGCGCCGAAGACCCGGGTAATGCTTGCCTATCAGGACGGCAAGAAGGCAACGGAAGCGTTTGTGCACATGGCGAAGAGCGATCAGTTCAAAATGGCCATGATGCTCGCCGGGATAAACCTCGAAGAATACGTGGACATGAACCTCCTGCCGGATGTCGAGATGTTGAAAAAATACTCAGGCCCCGGAGCCAGCGTAATGGCGGCGACCGACGATGGATACATGATGTTCCAGTACGCGCCTTATCCGGGCAGGTAAGGGGAACCGACGGCAGCTGCATGTCGGGCATGACCTCAGCCGGCAAGACGACATATCCGTCTATCCGCTTCAAGAGTTCCGCGGCGCGGCGCAGCGCGGGGCGCCCTCCGGGCGCTCCGTCCGCCGCGGGCGCGCCCAACGCGAACCGCCGGTTCGTCGCCATGGTCCTCGACCGCCTGCGGACCGTGTCCGGACCGGTCGAGCCGCGTCGTGAGGACCCTATAGTCTGCCTGATCGGGACGATACTGTCGCAGGCCACCAACGACAGGCTGGCCGAAAGGGCCTGCCGCGAGCTGCGGAAGCGCTTCCCGACCTGGAAAAAAGTCATGGATGCGCCGTGCGAAGAGGTGGAGAAGGCCGTAGAGATGTGCGGCCTGGCTAAACAAAAGGCCGCGGCGATCCAATCGGCGCTCCGATATATCCGGCGGACGCGGGGCGCGCTGCGGCTGGACGACCTGAAGCGCCCAGACCTCGATCCAGACCGGGCGATGGCCGACCTGTGCCGCATCGAAGGCGTAGGCGTGAAGACCGCCGCCGTAACGCTCATGTTCGGCTGCGGGGCGGACCTCTGCGCTGTGGATACCCACCTGCTGCGCATCCTCAGGCGCCTTGAGATCGTGCCCCCGAAGGCGAGCGCCGACAGGGCATTCCGGATTCTCCGCCCGCTGGTCCCGACCGGAAAGGCCGTCGAGCTGCACTTGCAGCTCATCCGCTTCGGACGTACCACATGCAGGGCCGTCCGCCCGAAGTGCGGGTCGTGCCCGCTGCTCGGCATATGTCCCTGGCGGGGGAAAATCAGCGCGGCCGGGGCGGTATGAACGGCGGTGCGGCTTACAGTCGAAGGTTCGCGGAGGAGAGAGATCCCGTCGCGGCGGCGCCAGCGGCGGCGCCCGACCCGAAGGGCGGGCGTTTCCGGCGGGAGCCGACCTTGAGACCTCCGGCGCGAGACGCGTTCCCGCCCGTCGCCTGCCCGGGCCGGAAGGCGGGGCGGGCAGGCGGAATGGAACCGGGACGCCGCCGCCGCCCGTGGCGGCGGAACCGGCCGTCCGGCCGCGCGCCGCGATCGGGCCGCGCGCCCGGATCGCCTAGGCGAGGCGGCGGAAGATGCCGATAGTAAAGACCGACGCCTACATATTGCGGCTTACTCCCTACTCGAACACCAGCTTGGTTTTTTCGGCGCTCGCGAGGGGAGGGGACCTTGTCCGCGGTCTGGCCAGGGGGATCAGGCGATGCCCGCGCAAGGGGTTCGAGGGCGGGCTGGACCTTATGTCAAGGGGCGAGATAGTCTATTTCCCGCGCGCGCGCGGGGGGCTTGCGCTGCTAAAGGAATGGACCGAGGACGAACACCAGTCCTGGGCATCGCGGCGAGAAGGGGGCCTGGATACCCTAGGCTTCCTCGCGGAGATCTCCGAAAACCTTTCGGCGGAGGATCAGCCGTGTCCGGGGCTGTTCGATGCGCTTGAAGAGGCCATCCGAGGAGTGAGATCCGGGGGTCCGGTCGGGGGGATGATCCTGCGCTTCGTTTTCAAGGCGCTGGCGGCGTTCGGCGAAGGTCCCGAGATATGGCGATGCGTTCGATGCGGAAGGCGGCAGCCCGAGGAACCACCGGCGGCGCCTATGAGAAGCCCGAGGCCCCTGGCGCCTGGGGAGCGTCCGGGCGTGGCGGTATCGTGGAGGCGCGGAATCAGGTTCATCGCGGGCGAGGGGGGAATTCTGTGCGGAGAGTGCGCCGTCAGCGCGGGAAACGGCGGTGCGGACCGTGGGTTCGAGATCGGGCGCGGGGCGATCGAGGCGCTCCAGGGACTGCTGGCGGACGGCCCGGCCGGCGGCCTGGCGCTCTGGCATCCCCTCAAACCCCACGCCCAGCAGCTCGCCCGCCTGCTGACCGCCGTGACGCGCCGCGCATTCGACGCCGAACCGCGCACGCTGGCCTTCGCCAGGGGCGCGATCGTGGCCGACGCCATGGATGCGGACGCCGGATGAAGACGAAGCCGGACCCAGAGAAGCGAATGGATCATGACGGACGTCCGGCGGAAGGAGGCGGCGCATGCGCACGCTAGGTGAGGCTCTGGACGCTCTTACGGCTGAGGGCGAGCTGTGCCGCCCGGAGGGCGAAGGCGGGAAGGTGAAATGCATGGCCTGCGCACACGGCTGCGTGCTCTCGGAAGGGAAGCGCGGTATATGCCGGATGCGCATATGCGTCGGCGGAAAACTTCGCGTCCCGTGGGGCTATGTCGCTGGCATCGCCGCAGACCCGGTCGAGAAGAAGCCGATGTTCCACGTGCATCCCGGAAGCGTCGCGCTTAGCTTCGGCATGCTCGGCTGCAACCTTAAATGCGATTTCTGCCAGAACTGGGTCACATCGCAGGCGCTCCGCGACCCGGCCGCCGGTGCCGGCATCGAGAGGACATCGCCTGACGAAATCGTAGCCGCTGCGGCCGAATGCGGAGCGAAGCTCCTGGTAAGCACCTATAACGAACCGCTGATAACTTCCGAGTGGGCGGCGGCCGTATTCAGAAAGGCCAAGGCGCGTGGCATGGTTACAGGCTACGTATCGAACGGCTTCGCATCCCAAGAGGCGCTTGACTACCTCAGGCCGTGCCTGGACGTATTCAAGGTGGACCTCAAGACGTTCCGCGATGAAAACTACCGCGAACTGGGAGGCCGCCTCCAACCGGTGCTCGACACGCTAAGGGGGCTTAAAGATCGCGGGTTCTGGATCGAAGTGGTAACGCTGGTGGTGCCGGGGTTCAACGATTCGGCGGTTGAATTGTCGGACATCGCTGGTTTCCTGGCCTCGCTTTCTCCTGACATCCCCTGGCACGTCACGGCGTTCTTCCCTACCTACAAGTATACGAAGGCCCCCCCCACGTCCGTGGAGAAGCTGATCGAAGCGGTGGGAATCGGCAGGAAGGCCGGCCTGCGTTATGTGTACGCGGGGAACGTCCACGGACGGATACGCGGCTTGGAAAATACCTTGTGCCCGAAATGCGGCGCCGTAGCGATAGAAAGGAACGGGTACGCGGTTGGGGTGGCGGGCCGGAACGGGATATGCGGGGCGTGCGGGATGAAGATCGCCGGTATATTTTAGGCGGCGATTCCCAGGCGCGAATCAATGCGGCGCGCGATGGACGTCGCGAGTACTTTGGCGCTTTGATTTTGCGTAAGTTTGCGTTTTAATACGGCCATGGAAAAGTGGCAGGAAAAGAGGCGGGCGGTCAGGCTTCGCGTCCCAAAGGGGCGCGTGACGCTCAGTTACCCGCCCGGTCCCGAATGGAACATGCCGCCGCGGACCGCGCGCCCGAACCTTCCACCCGTCAGGATCGCCTTCGAACTCGAAGATATGAGCGAAGGCGGCATGAAGGTCGCGTGCACCGTCGAGGAAAGCACGCCGGAGATGCTCCAAGAGGCTGCGAGGCTGATGCATGTGGGGACGTGGGTCGAGAGCGAGCTTTCCATAGAGGGGATAGTCGAGTCGTTCAAAGCCCTGTGCGAGGTGCGGACGTGCGAGCTTCGGGGGAACGGAGCCTCCCTAGAGGTCGGGCTGCGGTTCGAAGGGCTCGACGAGATTCAGAAGGTCCAGATCCGGCGATGCATGATGAACCTGGCCAGGCTCAAGGTGGCAGGGATGGCGGCGGCAAGCCTGCCATCAGCGCCGGAATCGCGGTCCGACGCCAAGCCGTATGCGGCGCGTGGGATCGATCCGGTCGAGTCCGCGAAGGCGCCTGCCGGCGCCGCCTCAGGACCTGAACGCCGATATCCGCCCCGTCCCTCCGAGATGCGTCCAGAAGCTTTCGGATGGTCTAAGGGAGCCCCCATAGCGAAGGCGGTAGAGTCCGGCGTTACCGGTAGAGGCGGCCCGCCTCCCGCGATACAGGATTCCATCCCGGGTCCAGCATCCATCCCGCCGCCTCCGCCGCCGGAACGCGTTGCGCGCCCGCCCGCGCCCTTCGAAGGCCGGGGCGCCGCCATGCCGGTGGCGGGAACGCATATGTTCGATGTCAGGCCGGCTCCGGACGTCCCGGTGACGGGACGCAAGGCCCGCCTGGGCGACCTGCTGGTGGCGTCCGGGAAATTGAGACCGGAGGATCTCCTCAGGGCGCTGGCGGAGGCCCGAAGATCGCACGAACGCATAGGGCGCGTGCTGATCAGGATGGGACTGGCAACCGGGTACGACATCGCCGAGGCGCTCGGCAAACAGTTCGGGTTCCCGGCGGTGGATATCGGGAAGGTTACGATCCGGGACGATGCGTTCGGAGCGATATCCCCGTTGATGATGCACAAGTATCGCGCCGTACCGTTCGCGATGGAAAAGGGGCGTCTGAAACTGGCCGCCTCTTACCCGCTCAAGGAAAAGGACATCGCCGCCATCGCCGAGGAAGCCGGGATGGCGGTGCAGGTATATATGGCGGACGAGGAATTCATCGCCGGCCTGCTGCGGACCAAGGCGGCCGTCGGAAGACCTGCGGCCGGTGGCCGCGCGCCGAGGTTCCGCATAACGCTCCCGGTACGCTTCCTCGTCTGCGACCGTGAAGGCAGCCCGATAGACGAACTCCCGCGGGACGGGGTGACTATAGACGTGAGCGAGAGCGGCTTCCTGATCCAGGGACCGGCTGCCGGAGGGCTGTCCCCAGGCACTGTTCCGCCGGATAAACCGAAAACCATGAGGATTGCCATATCGTGGCGCCGCGCCGAGATAAAGGCGCTGTGCAGGATCGTGTCGGTCCTGCCCGCCGAGATGGGGCACTTCAAGTACGCTCTGAACATAGCATCGCTGGCGGACGAGGACAGGCGGAACCTGAAGGAAATGTGCATATCGGCCGGCGTGAGCAGATCGGGGTTCTGAAGGCGGATACGGCCGACCATCGCCGTCGTTCCTGCGGCGGCCGATCGGGCCGTTTTGGCGAGCGCTCGATGTAAGCCGCAGCTCTTTCAGATTCGACTAATGTCCGGAATCTTCCCTTGCATACGGTGCGGCCGATCGGGCGGCTTTGATGATGGCGGGAGTTCGTACCTGGGAGAAAGACGCCCGTGCGCGAGCGGATAATGCAGAGCGGATGCTACGTCCTGGCCGTCGGGTTCGGGTGCGAGGCGGCATGGATGGGGCTGCGCCTGCGGGACGATGCGTTTTTCTGGCCGAACGGGGCGCTGCTCCTGCTGGCCGTTATCCTCGGGTTCCTCTGCCTGGTCGGCGCCATGCATTTCGGACGGGAGGCGCGGGAGCGGGCAATGTGGCGCGCCAAGCCGCCTCCCGACCAGGAAGAGTGGGAGGCATAAGAACGTCCTGCGGCGATCAGAGTTTTCCACCGGCGAAGCTTCTGAGCCTCCTCAACGCTTCTTGTTTTTCGAACCTATCCGCGCGGGCCTTGTTCAGGCATGAAGCAAGCATCGCTATCGAGCGGTCGTAAACCTCGCGGTCTACCGGGAAAGGCGTCCCGTCCTTTCCGCCGTGCGCGAAGGCGAAGCGGGCTGGATCCCGGAAGCTCGGCGGCGCCCCGTGTACCAGCTCGCTTATCAACGCCAGCGCCCTTATAGTCTTCGGACCTACCCCTTCAATCCCCAGGAGCCTTTCGAAGTCTTCCGGCTGTCGTTCGTAGGTCTTGAGGAGCGTCCACCGGAGGCGGGAACTGTCCAGATCCTCGCGGCGTATGTCGTGGCGCGACGGAAGTATCAAGGTCGGACCGTCACCCGGAGCCATGCCGGTCTCGGGCGCATGGTCGCTTGGGCTCGCGCGCCCGCTCCCTTGGATCGCGGTGCTCGCGGCTGCGGCGCTCTCTCCCAACGGCAGGCGCGCGTCGCGGCCGCCCCGCGCATCCATCGCGCGCCTGAGCTCCGCCAGCAGCCTGTCGGGACGCTCGCGCGCCGAGGCCGCGCAGGCCTCGCGCGCTCTTTCGCTCTCGGAGGCGACCATGTTCAGCGTGGGAGCTGGCGCCTCCGCGCATATCGCGGCGTGCGGCTCGTGGACGAAGCTGCCGACGTTGTCCGACAGCCAGTGGTAGCGCCTGGCCGTACGTCCTGCCTCGTTCATCCCTTGTTGCACGACGGCCCAGTTCCCGTCCGACGCGAAGAAAAACGCATGGTGGTATATCTGGTAACCATCCTGGACGGCGGCCGAATCCACCTTTGCACTCATCCGGCTGGCGTAGACCAGCGGCGCCGGGTCCAGGCCGGTCGCCTCGCAGCCCGATTCGATCTCTGCCGGAGTCTTCCGCGACGCCGCCCCCTTCCCGCCGGCCGCCCAAATCCCTATGCTCTTTTCCGCCCCTTTCAGCGCCTCCTTCACCGCGCCGCAGGTCGTGGTGGTCAATCCGCTGGAGTGCCAATCGAATCCGAGCACGCAGCCGAACGCCTGGAACCAGAACGGATCCGAGAGGCGCCTGAGCGCTTCGTGCGGGCCGTAATTTTCGATCAGGACGGCCAGGATGCCGCGGGCCAACCGCTTCATGCGTTCGAACAGCCACCTCGGCGCCTTCCCGCCGTGCAGTGGCAATTCGGCCCTCCCGGTGCGCATATCGCCGCGCTCCCCTCGCCGCCTTCGTCCCCGCTTCCTTCCCTCGCGGACGCATTTCCGCGAGCGGGAAACTCAAAACTTGTCCTCCGGCAGGTACGGCGTCTTGATGAAGGCCACTTTCATGTCGGAGGCGCCGTCGTTCAGTATGTCGTGGCGCTCCGGGGCCGGGACGTAAAAGGCGTCGCCCGGCCCGGCCGGGAACTGTTCGCCGTCCACAATCATCTTTCCTCTGCCTTCTAGAACATAGAAGGTCTCTTCGACCTGCCTATGGCCGTGCTCGCCCATCCGCTCCCCGGGTTTTATAAGCACGATGCCCCAGTCGAGCTTCGGGCCGCGGAACATATACTTGACGCCGCGGTCGCCGCCCCGGAACGGCTGGTCCGATTCGCGTACGTGCTTCATACGTGTCTCCCCCCTGCCTTGCGGTCTTCCGGGCTCTAGGCGCCCGCCTGGGGACAGCCGGCGGGCAGCCGACGCGTTCGGCCGGATCGCCGCCGGCCTCCGCCGGCGGTGCGGCGCGGCAAGATTCGCCGTCCGCAGCGGACGCGACGCCCGCGCCGCCAGCGGCGCGGCGGGCACGGCGCCTCTCAGCCGTGTACGCCTCAGCCACCCATGGGCGCAAAGCGCCCCGCCGCAAAACGCGTCGCCATGCGGGAGGCGCGCGGACGCTGCGATGTGCAGCCCGACGCTCCGCTCCGTTCCCTCGAGCCGGCCGGCCGCCTACGCGCAGACGCGCTGGAGTATGGCGACGATGTCCTCGCGCGAAGCCGGCCGCGGGTTGTGCTTCATCGAGCCGGAAGGCAGGCTCGCCTCGGCTATATCTCCGAAATCGGACGGCGGCACCTTCCATGCGCACAGGGTCGGTTCGACGCCGAGCCGGCGCATCAGCTTGAGGAGACCCTCGACGGCCATTCGCGAGGCCTCCGCGTCCAGCGCGCCGGGCGGCGCCCAGGACAGGCGTCTAGCCAAAACCGCGTATTTCGCGGCCGCCTTTGCATCTCCCGAGTTGAAGCGCATGACGTGCGGCAAAAGCGCCGCGCACGCCATGCCGTGCGGTATTCCGTAGTGCGCCCCGAGCGGGTGCGCGATGCCATGCACCGCGCCGAGCCTGGAAGAGGCGAAGGCCATGCCTGCCATCGCCGCGCCGTAGTGGACATCAGCGCGCGCCTCGAGGTCCGCAGGCTTTTCGGCCGCGCGGGGAAGGCTGCGCGCGACCATCCATGCCGCATCCAGCGCCAGGACGTCCGTGAACGGCCCGGCGCCCAGCGATACGAACGCCTCGATCGCCTGGCACAGCGCGTCCAGGCCCGCGCTGACCGTCACCTCGCGCGGACAGCTCAGCGCCAGTTCGGGATCGAGTATGGCGACCTTCGGAAACATCCAATCTCCGGCCCTGAGACTGGCCTTCGTCCGCGTTTCCGGATCCGTCAGGACGGCGTTCGGCGTGACCTCGCTGCCCGTCCCGGACGTGGTCGGCACCGCGATCAGCGGCAGCCCCGGCCCGCGCAGCGCTTTCCCGCCGCGGAAGTACGGGACCACGCTCTCGCCCGGCGGCACGGCGGCCGCGGCCTTCGCGACGTCTATGGCCGACCCGCCGCCGACGGCGACGATCGCCTCCGCCCCGTGGCGCATCGCGGCGGCCGCGGCGGCGTCTACTGCGGAAAGCGGCGGCTCGGGCCCGCATCCGTCGAGCGTCTCGGCCGCCACGCCGGCCTTCGCCAAAGACGCCAGGCACCGGTCCAAAGTCCCTGACTTCCTGGCCGAGGCGCGGCCGGTCACGACCAGCGCCCTGGATCCGAAAGCCCTCGCCTCCTTGCCGACCG
>CALKMO010000213.1 GCA_937991785.1 uncultured bacterium
TTGATGGGCGTGCGGGGCAGGGGGGGCAAGGCGAGCATGCGTCGGTTCGTGCTTGGCGATCACGGAAACCTTTTGGGATGAAAATCGCCGAAAACGCGAATACCGGCGCCGGCGGCTCCTTCAGATGGTCAGGGCAACTCCACCCCGGTGCGGCCAAGTATCCCTTCCTGCGGCGGATATCGCAACCTTGATTCCGCGCCGACGCTTGACTGGGCATCGCCGGTCGTGTTATTGTTGAAGTTGTCGATCAGGCGTATTTTCGTGAAAGGTATTGCCCATGAGCAACGAGCAGAGCAGAGGGAACACGCCCGAACGCCGCCAATTCATACGCGTGAAGCTGGAGATACCGGTCAGATACAAGTTCTTGAGCCACGATCCCGACTTTTCGTCGGACGAGGTTTTCGAGGGGACGACCAACAATCTGTCCGCCGGCGGGCTGCTGCTCCTTGGACAAATACCGAACCTCGACTGGATCCCCGGCTTGCTGATGGAGAGGATCATAGTCGGCGTAAACCTGCATATACCGGGGGTTCCCGAACCGGTGAAGGCGCTGTGTCGAACCTCGTGGCTTGAAGCTGTAGAGGAAAAAACCAAGCGCGCGGCCATGGGGCTGCGATTCGCAGAGATAACCAAGCAGCACGAGGACGCCATAGTGCAGTTCGTGATAAAATCGCAGATGCCGTAACCGTGCCGTGTAATTTGCATCCTTCGCCTTGGTATCCGCATGAAACGCAAGGATCCGATCGGAATACTGGTCAAGCCCGCCGGGGCCGATTGTAACCTTGCCTGCGATTACTGTTTCTATCGCGGGAAGACCGCCCTGTATCCGTTCGATAAGCGCCACAGGATGAGCATTGAGACCATGGAGGAGATGCTGCGGCAGTGGCTTCCGCTGGCCGGTCCGCATCCGTGCGTGGGCTGGCAAGGCGGCGAGCCGACTTTGTGCGGGGTGGAATTTTTTGAGCGGGCCATAGAGGTTGCGCTGCGTCTTGCCGCAAGCGGTCAGCGCGTGTCGCATTCGATCCAGACCAACGGGACGCTGATAGACGACAAGTTCGCGGAGTTCCTCGCGCGAGAAAAGTTCTTAGTAGGCCTCAGTTTGGACGGCCCGCCTGAAATCCATAACTCTTGGCGCCGCACGCATGGCGGGAAACCGAGCCACGCGCGTACGGTCGAAGGGTACAGGCGCCTGCGCGCCTTCGGCGCGATGGTCAACGCCCTGGTCGTGGTGACGCCTACGAATGTCTCCTGCCCGGATAGGATATTGGATTACCTGTTTTCGCTGGGCATCAGGCACGTGCAGTTCATCCCGCTAGCCGAGCGCGACAGGCGGACCGGCGAGATGATCGAGGCCACGGTGGCCCCGGAGTCCTTCGGCGGTTTCCTGTGCCGCGCCTTCGACAGGTGGGCCGCAGGCCGGCGCCCTGAATTCTACTGCCGCCTATTCGACGAAGCGCTCATATATGTCGCCACCGGCCGGAAGGTAAGCTGCATGTTCCAGGAAAACTGCGGTTCGTACGTAGTCGTGGAATACAACGGCGACGTATATCCTTGCGATTTCTTCGTTTATCCGGAATGGAGACTTGGGAACATACGCGAGGAGCCGCTGGAGAAAATAATCGAGTCGGATAAGTTCCGGGCGTTCGGGCGACGGAAGGCGGATCTGTCCGCCCGGTGCCTCGGCTGCGAGTTCCTGGATTGGTGCCGCGGCGCGTGCCCGAAATACCGGGGGATGGATCAATCGAGGTCCGAGCCGGAGTATTTCTGCGCTTCGTACAGGCGGTTCTTCGCGCACGCCAAGGTTCGGCTTGAGGATATGGCGGAGCGGTGGCGGCGGGGAGAGCTGCACTGATGCTCCCCTCAATCGCATGAATCTCTCGAGCCGCCGCCATCGCACACGGCGCATGACGTGCGTGAAGTGCTGGCTTGAAGGATGACAGCGGATGTCGGCTGCATAGGCGCGCCATGGCGAATTTGCGAGGCGCACTTCCCGGTACAGCCGGCATCCCGGCCCGAGTTCTTATTTTTCCCCGCCGCGCCGTCGCCCGACGGCTTCCTCGGCGAACCTGCGTATCAGATGGACCTTTTCCTCGGCGAACGCCGCGACCGCCTCGTGCCTGTGGTACGGGAAGACGCGGATTTCCTTCGAGCACTTCAGGCGGTTGTACGCGGCGAAGACGGTCGAAGGCGGGCAGATTTCGTCCCATAGCCCGACGGTCACGATGGTCCGGCACCGCACCATCGGGGCAAGGTTCATAGCGTCGCAATAGGCGAGCGTCCGCATCGCCTTCTCCTCGCGACCCGGGTATTTTTTGAAATATTCCGCCAGCTCCATGAACGGGCCCGCGCCGCATACCCTTACGGCGCGCTCGAAATGGCAGAGGAACGGCATCTCCGAAATCGCCATAGCGACGCGCCCTCCGGCCAATGCGGCTGCGGCAAGAGTAAGCCCTCCGCCCTGAGACATCCCGGTAAGCACGATGCGCGATTCGTCCACCTCCGGTCTGTGCCGCAACGCATCGAGCGCACGCAGGCAATCAAGGTAAACCCTGCGGAAGTAATACTGCTCGGGATCCATGATCCCCACGGTCATCCAACCCATTTGGTGGCCGCCGTCGTAGGGGCCGGGGTCGCTTGAGTCCCCGGATTGGCCCCTGGTATCAACGGCCAGGACGCAGAAGCCCTGGAGGGCGAAGTGGAGGTATTGGTGAGGCATGCCCTTGTTCCCGCTGTAACCGTGGTAGAAAACCACGCATGGGCATGGATCGCCCAGCGCACCCGGCTTTTCCGGCGCCAGGAACCAGCAACTTATATCGGCGCCATGGAATCCACGGTACCGCGCTTCATATACGGCCGCCTCCTTGACCGAATAATCCCTTATGGGACGGAACTCCGGTTCCACCGGCTCGGCGTCCGACTCCTTGACAGCCTTTTCCCAAAACGCATCGAAATCCTTCGGGCGCGTCAGAGGCGGCCTGTACTTGCGAAGCTGTTCGAGCGGCATGTCGAACATCGGCATGGGTAAGTCCTCCTTCTTGATTCCATCAAGGCGCTCCGCTTTTGGGGCGCCGGCATCGCAACTTCCAGCCTTTGGCAGGCAAAACAGAACAATTCCCCGAATTACCCGACGCTCGGGCGCTACGACATGTCAGCATTACATCGCGAAGCCGCCATTTCAGCAAGGCTATAGCGAGCCGGTTGCGCTGTCTGCGGACGATAGGGAGATTTCCGCGGACTCGGAGATGCTTTACACCAACGCTTCATAGTGAGCGCACCGCGCAGGGACGCCGTTTTTCTCGATTTTCCACCCGGTTTTTGTGGGCGTGAGTGGATATCTGCCGCGGCATATGACTAAAAGGACCGCCGCAAACGCAACGGCCGGAAG
>CALKMO010000214.1 GCA_937991785.1 uncultured bacterium
AAATGGAGATGCGCGCGAATTTGTCTAGCGCCGAACATTACACATGCGGAAAGGCCGACATGGCGCGCGACCGCCCTCGGCATCGAAGGAGATGGCATGGAATTTCTTGGCGATGGATATTTCCGCCCGGGCTGGACTCAAGCGGTCGTGCAGTATAGACAGCCACGGTCCCATCCCCGTGCAATCCGTCAAGGCTCCGAAGCGCCGGGAGCGGACTTTCCGCCGTCCGGGTCTGAAGCCCGCGCCTCTTTTATTTTCCTCTCGATTTCAAATGCCCTTTCGATGGACTCGTCCAGCTCGAACGAGACCCGAGGCGTCGTCCTCGTCCTCATGCATTTGGCGATGACAGTCTGGAGGTATCCCCTGGCTGCCGACAGGCCGCGCATAGTCGTGCGCTTGTCGGCCGGCGTACCGTAAACCGATATCTTTATGGTCGCGCGCTCCAGGTCTTCGGTCAGCGAAACGCCGGTCACCGTGACGAATCCGATCCGAGGATCGTTCAGGTCATATAGTATGGTGCGGCTGGCCACTTCGTGTATCATGGCTTTCAGCCGTTCTATCCTCACCCTGGCCATGTCCAACCTCCGCGGCAAAGCCGATCAGAATCCGAAATATTCCCTTTCTTCGCCCGCGAGTATGGCCTCCGGATGGCGCCTGAGACGGCTCAGTATGCCGTCCATCATCATGTTGAGGAATCGCTTGTCGCCGCCGACTGCGGCCACGCCGATCTCGGCCCGATCCCACGCGTCCTGATGGTCGGTCTCGGCCACGGCGACCGGGTAATCGTTCGTCAATTTTTCCCGGATTGATTTTATGACTCGCCGCTTATCTTTCAGGGAGTGGGAGCCCGGGACGGCGAATCTGAGCTTCATCGCCACAACCCACACGTTCCGCCTCCCAGACATTCCATCCGGCCGGCCGCCGTTCCCCAGCCGGTTGCAGCCGGTTCCTCCGCTTTTCGCCGAAGGCCTTCGCTACTTTTTCTTGGCAGTTCCGTCGAGGGAACGTGCGATCTTCTCGACTACGAACGCCTCGATGACGTCGCCCGGGCGCACGGCGTCGAAGCCCTCGAGCCTTATCCCGCATTCGAACCCCTGCTTCACTTCGCGCACATCGTCCTTTTCCCGCCTGAGGCTGGCTATCTTTCCGCTCCATGCCACCTTGCCGTCCCGCAGGAGCCTGGCCTGGCTCCCGCGCGCGACAAGCCCGTCCGCCACGAAACAGCCGGCTATAGTTCCGGACTTCTTCAGATTGAATATCTTCCTTACCTCGGCGTGCCCCTGAGTGACCTCGCGCAGCTCGGGTTTCAGGAGTCCTTCCAACCCCGCCTTCACATCCTCGACCAGAGCGTATATCACGTCGTACGTCCTGATATCCACGCCTTTCATCTCGGCGATGGCCTTGGCATTTGGATCGGGCGACACATTGAAGCCCAGGACTACGGCCTGCGAAGCCTCGGCCAGCAGCACGTCGGATTCGTTGATGTTCCCGACGCCCGAGTGCAATATTTCCACGCGGACCTCGTCGGTCGCCAGCTCCGAGACGGCCTTTTCGATCGGCGCAAGCGACCCCCTGACGTCAACCTTCAGTACCAAGCGCAAGGCCGCGACGTCGCCCTTCGAGAGCATCTCGTGCAGGGTTTCGAGCGTCACCAGGCGCTTCTGGGCCATGTTCGCCTGGCGCGCGAGCATTCCCCGGCGCTCGGCGATCTCTCGCGCCCTGTCAATATCGTCCATCGCAATAAGCTTGTCGCCTGCGTCGGGCACTTCCGAAAGGCCGGTTATAACCACCGGCATTGAAGGCCCCGCCGAATCCAACAGGCGGCCCTGGTCGTCGTAAATCTGCCTGATCCTTCCGTAGGCCGCCCCGCACAACACGATGTCCCCGCGCCTCAGCGTCCCGTCCTGCACCAGCACCGTCGTGGCCACGCCGCGGCCTTCGGAAAGGTTGGCCTCCAGGACGGTGCCGACGGCTTTCTTGTTCGGGTTCGCGCGGAGATCGAGCATCTCCGCCTCCAGGCGCAGACGTTCCAGGAGGGCGTCGACGCCCTGTCCGGTAACGGCGGAACAGGGGATCATGCCGACCTGGCCGCCCCACTCCTCCGGGTGTATCCCTTTCTCGGAGAGCTGTCGCATGACCCTTTGGGGATCGGCGCCAGGCTTATCCATCTTGTTGATGGCAACCACGATCGGCACCTTCGCGGCCATCGCGTGGTTGACGGCTTCTTCCGTCTGGGGCATGACGCCGTCATCCGCGGCCACGACGAGTACTATGAGGTCCGTGACATGGGCTCCCCTGGCGCGCATCTCGGTGAAGGCCTCATGCCCCGGCGTATCTATGAAGACCAGCTTTATGTCCCCTTTCTCGAAGCGGTAAGCGCCTATGTGCTGCGTTATGCCGCCGCTCTCCCCGGCGGCCACCCTTGCGTTGCGGATGTAGTCCAGGAGGGATGTTTTCCCGTGGTCCACGTGCCCCATGATCGTGACTATGGGAGCCCTCGGGACTCGCTCCTCAGCCGATTCCTTGCCGGCCGCCTCGCTGGCCTCCTTCAAGAGGTCCTCTTCCATGTCTTTCGGCTTGCGGATCGTTATTTCCTGCTTGAATTCGAGCGCGATCAGCTGCGCATCCTCGTCGCTTAGGATGTCGTTGATGTTGGCCACGCGGCCGCCTTCGAGCAGCTTTTTAAGTATTTCCGAACCCTTTATGCCGATGGCCTGCGACAGGCTGCGTATCGTGACGGGAGACTCGACCTCTATGGGCCCCTCCCGCCTTACGGTCACCGGCTGTGCGGTCTGGACGCGGCGGACTTTTTTCGGCCGCTCGCCCGCGCGGGTCGGAACTTCGCGGTCCCTTTCCTTGATCGCGCGGCGCCCCCTCTTGCGTCGGCCCGGCCGTTCTTCGTCCTCCGCTTCTCGCAACTCCTCTCTCAACTTCGGATACGTCACCACGGGCTCGAACGCATCAACCGGCGCCTTGGAGACGGCCGCCGCCGATCCCCTGCGCCTTGGGATGGTGGGGCCGTGCAGCCTCTCCGCGACGTCGGCCGGGATCACAACGCCGTATCGCGGGGATTCTTCCTTGCGGACGACATCCGCCGCGGCAGCGGCGACCGCCGGCGGCTCGGCCGCCGCCTGCCCGCCCGCGTCCCTGGCCGCCTCGGCGGCCTCGACGGGCTCGGCCTCCTCGGCCGGCGCGGTCTTCGGCTGCAGTTCCTGCGCTGGAGGAGGAGCCGGCCGGTCGGCCTCGGCGGCAGCCGCCTCCGGCTCGGCCATCTCTACCGCCGCCGCTGCTTCTTCCCGGGATGGCGGGGGGGGCGGCGGAGCGTACTCGGAAACCTCGGGCAGCTCCGATATGCCGGCCGCCTGCGCCGCCGGCGCTGCCGGACTTTCGTTCGCCGCCGCTTCAGCTTCTCCCACGGCGGAGCTGCCGGCGCCCGAGGCGTCGGCTTCCGGCTCCAGTCTCTCCGCAGCGGGAGCCTCCTCCTCTTCCCGAACCGCGGCCTGCTTCAATATCTTCACCTTGGCGCGCAAGCGGTCGGCCTGGCCTCTGGTCACCGTGCTCGAGTGGCTCTTGATAGGCATGCCGAGCACCTGCGCCAGCTTCAGGAGTTCCTTGTTGGATACGCCCAGCTCCTTCGCCAGGTCGTGAAGGCGCATCTGCGCTTCGGCAACGGGTTTTTTAGGCGCTGTCTTGGCCATGCTTCCTCTTCTCTGACTCCGACCCCCGGCGCGTCCGAGACCGGCAGCCGGCAACTTATCGGAACCGAACCCAGACGGCGCGAAGCCGGCGGGCGGGCTTCCTTTGCGCGCGGGCCCGCCGCCGCGTTCCGCCGCCCGTCCTCCTACCTACTGCCCTTTGCCCGGCTCGCCCCCCTCGACTCCCGCCCCGCCCGGCGATGCCGCTCCGCGGGCCTCCCCGCCGTCCGACCCTTCGCCGGCCGCCACGCTCGCGGTCTCACCGGCGCCCTGCGCGTCCGCCTTCGCATCCGGTGCGGCGGGTGGCGCGGCCGCCTCCTGGGCCGCCGCGGCCGCCCTCTGCGCCTCGATCTCGGCGTCGCGCTTCGCGGCATACTCGACGATCTCTTTCGCCAAATCTTCCCCGAAGCCGTAAAGCGTCGCAAGGTTCTGCGCCCCCTTGGCGGCGATGGCGCGCAGCGAGGCGAGGCCCGAGAGCAGGAGCTTTTCCGCCACGCCGGGCGGCAACATGGGTATCTTGTATACCTCGGCCCGGTCCTCCTCCCTCCGTTTGCGGGCTTGTTCCTCGGTCAATATGTCTATGTTCCAATGCGTCAGCTTGGCCGTCAGCCTTACGTTCTGGCCCTTCTTGCCTATGGCGAGCGACAACTGATCCTCCGGCACTATCACGCGCGCTCGCAACGCCTCGCGATCCAGCTCGACGGCAGTTATCTCCGCCGGCGAAAGCGCGTTCCTTATGAATATGTCCGGCGAATCGCTCCAACGGACTATTTCTATCTTCTCGCCGTTGAGCTCCTCGACTATGCTGCGGATCCTCGTGCCGCGCACTCCGACGCAGGCTCCTATCGGATCCACCTTCGGGTCGTTGCTGTACACGGCGATCTTGGTCCTGTGTCCCGGTTCGCGCGCCAGCCCCTTGATCTCCACCACCCGATCCGATATTTCGGGAACCTCCAGCGCGAACAGTTCGCGCACCAGGTTCGGATGCGTACGGCTCAGTTCTATCTCGACCTTCTGCCCCTTCTTCTGAACCCGCACGACGTAGGCCCGTATCCTGTCCCCGACCCTGTATTGCTCGCTGAACACCTGCTCCTTGCGGGGTATCCTGGCCTCGGTCCTCCCAAGATTCACCACTATGGAGCCCTTTTCGAATCTGTGGACGGTTCCGTTCACCAGCGTGTCCAGCTTCGCCTCGTAATCATTGTATATCACGTCCCGCTCGGCTTCGCGTATCTTCTGTATGATGATCTGTTTGGCGGTTTGAGCCGGGATGCGCCCGAAGGCATCTGGCGACACCCGGCGTCCGTCCTCGTAAGCCTCTATGTCGCCGGACTCGCGGTTTATGCGCACGGTTATTTCGCCGGACGTCCCGAAGCGTTTGCGCGAGGCGCTCATTAGGGCCTGCTCTATCGCCTCGAAAAGCAGATCTTTGCTTATTCCCTTGTCCCGGTGGATCGAATCCACCAGGCGGAGGAGTTCCTCGTTGGGCATATTCCCATCCTCTCCTTATTCTTTCCTTCCCTTCTCCGCCTCCGCGTCCCCGTCCTCTCCCGGCCTTGCCGCCGCCGGGACTTCCGTCGCCCGGCTGTCCGCTCCGCTAACCGTACCCGCAACAAGAAGCCCCGGCATCCTGCCCGGGGCTCCGTCCTCCAGACGAGAGCCTTCCGTCCCGCATCCCGTCGCCGCGGAGCGGGACGCCGCCTCGAATCAGAGGCCCGTAGCCATCCCCGACGCCTCCACTCCGCCCGTCTCCCGGACGTCGCGGAAAAGCCTTCCCCCGGCCCGCGCGCCGATGCGTCACACCGCCGCCGCTTGCCCGGTCCGAACCTTCGCCGTCAGGTTCCTGCCGGTGGCCGCCTCGAAAACGTGGATCTTGTTCAGGTCCAGCACTACCTCTATCTCGGTCCCGACTCCCACCTTCTGGTGAGCCTCCATCTTGCAGATGAAGCGGCACCTAGGAGTGCTGAGGTACACCAATTTTTCGTCCCCCAACGCCTCCACCACCTCGACCCTTGCTTCCATCGTGCTGCCCGGCGGAGGCGCCCCTACGAAGGCCCTGTCGTACACATGTTCGGGCCTCACGCCCAGCTTGACCTCCCTGTCGGACGCCCCCTTCACGGCGGGCTCGATCTCGGCGGGAATCGCTATCCGCGCATGGCCGTCGGCGAAGACCAACCCGGCAGCCGCCTGCTCGATCTTGCCCGGGAAGAAGTTCATCGGGGGCGTCCCGATGAACCCGGCCACAAATTCATTTGCCGGTTCCCTATACAGCTCGATAGGCTCGTCCACCTGCTGTATGCGCCCTTCGTTCATGACCACTATCCGTTCACCGAGCGTCATCGCTTCGACCTGATCGTGCGTCACGTAGATCATCGTGCTTTGCAGCCGCGCGTGTAGCCTCTTGAGTTCGACGCGCATTTCCACCCTGAGTTTGGCGTCAAGGTTGGACAACGGCTCGTCAAAGAGAAACGCCGCCGGCTTGCGAACTATGGCGCGCCCGACGGCGACGCGCTGGCGTTCGCCGCCCGACAGCGCCTTCGGCTTCCTGTCCAGCAGGTCCTGTATCCCAAGCATCTGCGCGGCTTCGCGCACCCTCCTGTCTATCTCATCCCTCGGGTACTTCCTCAACCTCAGTCCGAACGCCATGTTCTCGTACACCGACATATGCGGGTACAGCGCATAGTTTTGGAAAACCATCGCGATATCCCGATCCTTCGGGGGCACCTCGTTTACGACCTTGCCGCCGATGGAGATCGTGCCTTCGGTAACCTCCTCAAGCCCGGCTATCATGCGCAGGGTGGTGGACTTGCCGCACCCGGACGGACCCACCAGAACCACGAACTCCTTATCGCGGACGACCAGGTCGGCCTCCTTTACGGCCTGGATCCCTCCCGGAAACGACTTGCCCACCTTGCTCAACACCACTTCCGCCATGACCGCCTCCGCCCGCCGTCGGCTCCGCGGCGCCGGTATCCCGCGAACCCATGGGCTTTTGAGAGAAGCAGGATAGTGCCACGCGTTTCGCCCAGTCAAGGAGAAATCCCGCCGAATCGCCGCCAGGACGCATGACTGTAAATGTGCGGATGCCATGGAACAAGCGGAAAAGACCGGGCGGTGACGTCCGACGGCTAGGCATCGCGGCCAAACAGCATCCGCCCTCTCCGCCACCCTTCGCTCTGTCCGACTCCCCTCCTCGGGGAAGGACTCCTGGCAGCCCCTCCCAGAAAAGAGCATCGGCGTCCGACGCTAAAAACTTTATGCAGTCGCGATCATACCCCCCGCCACCTGTTTCCGCCCCCTTATCTCGCGAAGTGCGGTCTGGAGGAGGCGCAGGGGGCGATGGGAAGGCAAAGTTCACCGACGCCGAGCCTCCCGTCGCGCCCTATATCGCGACCTTCCAGCGGATGGGCTGGACGGCATCCCGGCCGTCCGGCTTACCGTCCCTTCCTTTATTCCAGAACCGCGGGATGATTTTGCGCGGTCGCTTGACGCCGATTCGATGCGCGTCGTATCATTGTTCGGCAGCGCGAGCCGGGGAGGTTTTTCCAAATGGGAATTCGACGGACGGCGGCAAACGCCTTTTTTATCATCCATCCCAAGGCTTTTTCCTCCAGGCATGCAAGCGCATGCGAACCGCCGCATCGCGCGGGCCGCCGCGCGACGCCGGCGGCTCCGGTTTCCCTTGCCGCCTGTCTGGCCATAGGCGTTCTCTCGGCCGGCGCCGTATCGCCTTCGGAGCGCGCCTTCGAGAGGACCGGCGATTCCGGCGGCCGGCCGGATCCCGCAGATGCCTCCGCCGTGCAGGCCGCCATAGACGCGCAGGGCGCGCTCTCCAAAACGATCGAGAGGCTCGCCAAATCATTCGTGTTCGTCGGCGGAGGATCGGGAGTCCTGGTAAGCCCGGACGGCTGGTTCCTGACCAACCATCACGTAGCCGGGTCCAGCAAACGGTGGTTGGTGCGTGTAGGGACCAAGCTGCACAGGGCCGAACTGGCCGGCACCGACCCGCGCGGGGACGTGGCGCTGCTGAAGATCGAGGGCGCCTCCGGGATGCCGTTCGTCGAACTGGGGGATTCGGATGCCGTAAAAGTCGGCCAACAGGTCATAGCGATCGGCAATCCCTTCGGGTTGGCCGCGGCGGACGGCGATCCTACCGTTACGCTGGGCATCGTAAGCTGCCTGCACCGCTTCAATGCAGGCTACTCGGACGCTATCCAGACCGATGCGGCCGTCAATCCGGGCAACTCCGGCGGCCCGCTCTTTACCCTCGACGGAAAGTTGATCGGCATAAATGGCCAGATAGCTACGCGCTTCGGGCAGCGGTCGAACACGGGCATCGGGCTGGCCATCCCGTCCAACCAGATAGCGCGCTTCCTGCCGCTGCTCAAGGAGGCGAAAGGCGGAGTGGTCTTCCACGGCCTTATCCGCGGCATGAGATGGAAGGGCGACGCGGAGGATTCAATGCAGGACGGCGCCGAGATCGCGGAGGTGTTCCCGGGGTCGGCCGCCGAAAAAACGGGACTTAAGAAAGGCGACGTCATCACGGCCGTGGAGGGAGTCAAGATACTGAACCCCTTCCGCTTCAATGGTGTCATCGGCACATACCCCGCCGGCACCGAACTGGCATTGACGGTCAAAAGGGGCGGTAAGTTCGAAACGCTGAAGGCGAAACTGGAAAAGTACGACCCGGCCGACCTGGGCGCCACGATCAAAAGGCCCGCCGTGCCGGGACTGATGCCTCCGGTCGAGCTGGAAAAAGTAGAGAAAGGCTTGGCGGCCGACAAGGCGGGTCTTAAGCCGGGCGACAGGCTGCTGGCCATAGATGGCAAGCGGGCCGATTCGATACCAGCGTTAATGGCTCTTATGGCGAATTCCCAGTATCTCGCCGGAGACAAGGTCAAGGTGCGGTTCAAGCGGGGCGAGGAGGAGAAAGTGGCGGAACTGACATTTTCCTCGGCCTTCGCCAATCCAACCCTTATGCGAGGGCATTGAAGACACGGCGGGAGAAACTCCGGGAATTTGCGCCCGACGCCCCCTGATGCCGTCATCCGTCGAATCTTCCTTCCGCGTGGGTCTAAGCGCTATTATATTAGATTCTTGAACCAGTTCCTATGTTCGTAACCTCCTATATAACAATGATTTACGAATATAGCGCTGTGCTCTTCGATCAAATATGCGGGCTCCCTGACAGGATTCGATCCCTTGATTACCCTCAAATCGGGAGGTTATTGCTCCAAACTAGTTCAATACATTATTAGGTCTGCCGATCCTATTGCAAAGCCGCTTGCCGTTGCCGGGCTGATTTTGACGTCTCATAAATCGCCCCTTGGCGCGTCATAACTTATGGTGGCGATGAGCAGGCATGGGAACAGGCGACCTTTCATATCACAAGTCCAAGGACAAGCAGGGGGTTGCGGTCTTAGCGGCATGACTTGTGCGGACATTGATGTAAGATTGTTTGGGCGCCGGAGGAAGGCTTCCGCGATCGGGTGGTGTCCGTGAGGAGGGTCCGTCCGATGAGATCGCCGGTCAGTATGGCGTCGGTATGCGCCTTGGCGTGGATCGCCGGGGGCTGCGCGGTCCAGGAATCCTATTTCCAGCAGCAGGACCAGTATTTCCGGCCGGACGGCAAGCCCGCCGTCGGCAGGGATGGTTACGTCGGGGCCGTCTGGCACGCCCCGGCCGGCGACGGAGACGAAGGGCTTTGCAGTATCATCGTGGCCCTTGGACCTATGACGTATCGGCCGGCCGAGCCCGGCTTCGGTAACGTTTGGAAGATATCGGCCGTCTTCGAAATTCAAAACAGGCTCCCGGAGCCGATCACGTTCCTGACCGGGAGCGTAAGGCTGAACACGGGAAAGACGGGCGAGCGCGAACCTGAATCGGTCGTGCGCCTTGGCGCACCCGCGAAGCTGAGCGGCCCGGTCGAGGTGCTCGATTACAGCCGCGCCTGCTTCGTCGCGACGTGGATGATAAGGCCGGAGGAAGTCGAACAACGCGGCGGTTTCACGTTCCTGCCGAGCAGATGGCCGGGCCGTTTCGGACCGGTCGCGATCGCGTGGGGATATAGATACGCAGGAAAGGATTACCTCGAGAGGTCCGTATTCAGGCCTGCCGATTCCGCGCTGGCCGAACGTTCGCTGGCGATGAAGGGCCGGGATTTTCTCGCCGCGGACGTCATATACCCCGAGCCCGACGAGGTGCCGTTCCTTTCCTCGGCGCCGGGCGCCGGGCCTCTCATTCCCGAAGCGGCCGCGCCGGTCCGAAAAAAGGAAGCACGGCTCTCCCGCAACGGCGTATGGTGGCCGCTCGAAGAAAAACCAGCCGACTTATAGAAAAATTCGGGAGTTCAGGACCGATCTTCGTGTAAAAAGCCGGCCGACGCCAAGCTCCCGCCGAGCGGCGGACGAGTTCGGCTCAAGGCAACGGCCGTTCCGGAATTCCCGCGCCGGGCTCTGGGCGCCGCCATCCCGAAGCGGCGCGGGGGCATCCATGTCCGCCGGCGAATCCATCGGCTGAGCATGGCAGTAAATGCATAAAAGCGCCGGTGCTCGCCCCGCGAAAAAGCGTTGACATGCGGCGCGGAAGGTCTAGACTTCGGGAAAGATGTTTTACCGAAGGGTGTGGCGCCGGTCGTGACGAGCCTTCATGAGGGTCGGGTCCGGCTCGTTTGTAAGGCGCCGGCGCTTTCTCTTCAGGCGCCGTGCGCCATCGGCGCCGAATCCGCCGCCGCGCGGGCAGCGTAGGAGGGAGAATATGGCCTGCTGTAATGGTAAAGCGCCGATTGGGCCCCGGCTGCCGATTCTTCTCGGCGTTCTCCTTTTGGCATCCTTTGCCGCGGCGTACGTTCGGGCCGCCGAACCTGCTGACTACGAGAAGACATTGTCAGAAACCGAAAAGCAGCAGCGGCAACAGGTCCGTGAGGAACAGAAGCGAATCCTGGAGGAGTTCAAAAAGAGCATTCTGGAAGAAAACGCCAAGCTCCAGGAAGTAAAGAGCACAGAAGTGGCGATAGACGACGATAAGTTGACCGTCAAGGAACCCGCCACACCGGAGGAGGCGATAGGCAGAAGCAAGATACGCGATATTTTCGAGATCACCCCCGACGATTTCGACATACTGACGCACGAACGATGGTCGCTTCACATGCACGATTTCAAGTGCGATAACTTCGTCCTGGTGGACGAAAACCTCGCCCAGATCCGCGGCCGGACGTGGCTGGCCATCTGCTTCTCCATAACCAACTCGACGGACAAGCCCAGGGCCATATGCCCCAAGTTCACGCTGATGACCAACAAGGGCGCCATCCGCCACCACATGGGCGGTTTCGTGCCGACGCGGATCCTCTCGGATTCCGTATTGAAGGAGCTCGAATCGCCGGTGGACATGTTCGCCTTCTTCCGAAAGGAAGGAAACAACCTCGTTCCTATGCAGCGCTTCGAACCAGGCGCGGTCCGCCACGGGGCATGCGTATTTCCCGTGGAGGATCAGGAGTTCTTCATGTTCAACGAGGCGCAGCTGTTGGTGGATGGCCTCAACAACTCCTACAAGTACGACAAAAAGCTCAAGCGTACGCTGGTGCTGACCTTCGAGCGCGAAGGGGCGGAATTCTTCCCGCACCGGGTGGGGTTCAAATATAGGGGAAAGCGGTGGGAGTGGATATGGATGTGGGACCAGGATATAAGCGTTTCGCTCGAAGGCATCATGGATCGGAAGATGAAGACGCCCAACGAAAGGGACAAGTTCCTGTGGGCGGTCAACTGGGAGCAGTCGAATTCCACCGGCACGCCCCAGCCCATCAAGATATCCGAGGTCAGGATGTTGCTGCCGATGAAGATCGAGGTAGGGGGAGCGCAGTTGGATATACGAGCCGAGGTTGTGGATGACGGCAAATCCACGATACACAAGGCGGCGTATATGAAGGAAGCCGGCATGGACCACAAGACCGAAAGACTGATGTCGGCGACTATAAAGCCCGGCGACAAGGTGTCCGGCACGGCCATATTCGACGGGGCGGACGTGGATTTCGAGAAGGTCTTCGAGGACGTTGAGACTTTGCTGACGCTCAGGCTCGATAGGGACGCCGAGGCGAAGGCGAAGGCCGAGAAAGCTGTCCCGATGAACCCGGACAGGAAAGTGTCTCTGCCCTTCAGTCTGTACACGGCAAGGCGCACTCTGACGCCGGAAGAAAGGGAGGCGGTACGAACGCAGGTGTTGGCGCAGGTCGAGCCGGCCGTGCAAGGACTCAAGGCGCGCAAGACTATGACGCTGGCCTTCAGGGCCGAAAGCGGTCTGGCGACGGGCGAACGGGCGATAACGAGATCTTACCGCAAGCCTGGCAAGATCGAAGAAGACTGGCTTCGGGCCTGGGAGGGATTGGAAAAGGAACAGTAAGTATAATGCTTGCAATCCTCCTCTCCCGGAAGGTCCATCGTCCATGATTCTGGTTATAGACAATTACGATTCCTTCACTTACAACCTGGTGCAGACCATAGGGGCACTGGGTGCGGAGCCGCGCGTTTTTCGCAACGACCAGATATCGCTGGACGAGATCGAGAGGCTGGCGCCCGACCGGATAGTCATATCTCCCGGCCCGTGCACGCCCAGGGAGGCAGGGATATCCGTGTCGCTGGTGCGCCGATTTTCGGGAAAATTTCCAATACTAGGCGTATGCCTTGGGCACCAGAGCATAGCCGCGGCCTTCGGGGCGGAAATAGTGCGCGCCGGGCGTCTGATGCACGGGAAGACGTCTTTCATAGATCATGACGGCCGAGGCGTCTTCCGAGGACTGGCCAATCCTTTCGAGGCCGCACGCTACCATTCCCTGGTGGTGGAGGAGCGTTCGCTGCCGCCCGAACTGTACGTGACGGCCCGGAGCGCGGACATGAAGGAGCTGATGGGGCTGAGGCACGTCCGATTCCCGCTGGAAGGCGTGCAGTTCCATCCTGAAAGCTTCCTGACGGCGGAAGGGCCGAAGCTGATAAAGAATTTTTTGGACGATCCGTTCGGCGGAGCCGGCGGCCGGTGATGACAGGGGCGGCTTCGCGAGCGCAATGTCTGCGCCGGCCCTGACACGAAGGTTCAAGACGATTTTCATCCGACAGCCAGTCCCGCTTTCGCCGCGGCGGGGCGGTCTGCCGAGCGGGGGGGCGGACGACGGATGCCCGGGGGGATCGTCTAGTCGCGGGCCTGCGGATCGGTTGCTGCCGCAAGCCGGCTTGCGTCGGCCGGCCGTTACGGAGTCGCGCCATGGCCGGCATATCTGTGGAAAAGAGGATTCTGCGAGAGGTGCGGTCGCGGCAGCTGATCGAACCCGGCGAGCCGGCGATGGTCGCCCTTTCCGGCGGACCCGACTCGGTGGCGCTGCTCCTGGCCTTGAAATCGCTGTCCGGCAGACGCGGGTGCGGATGGCCGCTGTTCGCCGCGCATCTTAACCATCGCCTGCGCGGAGGATCGTCGGACGGGGACGAGAGGTTCTGCCGCCGGCTCTGCGAAGAGATCGGGGTGCCGTTCCGGGCGGAGAGCGCGGACGTCCGCAAGCTCGCTGAATCCAGGGGGCTTTCGCTCGAGACGGCGGCGCGGGAGGCGCGGCGCGAATTCCTGGCGAAGGCCGCCGACGGGTTCGGTTGCGCCGTGGTAGCCGTCGCCCACCAAGCGGACGACCGAGTGGAAACGCTCCTGTTCAGGCTGTGCCGCGGGACATCGGCAGAAGCGCTGTCGGGGATCGAGTGGGAATCCCAGCTTCGCGCCGGACCCCGTCCCATACGCATCGTGCGCCCGCTGCTCTCGACATTCCGCTCCGATCTGCTCGATTATCTCCGCGAGAAGGGCCGCTCCTTCCGCAGGGACGCCACCAATCGCGACCTCGGCATCCCGCGCAACTACATACGGCACCGGATCGTGCCGGCGCTGGCAGAGCGCGTGCATCCGGGCGCCAGGCTCGCGATGTGGCGCCTGGCGGAGAGCGTCGGGAACGCCTTGGGGCGCGGAAAACGCTCGCGGATTTCGCTGTTCCGCGCCTGCGCGTGGCTGGGGCTTTGCGGAGAACTGCGGCTGCCCGTGGAGGCGGACGGCTACGACGCCGGCGATATACGGGATGCGATGGCGGTCGCGCGCGAGATTTGGCGGGCCGGCGAACCGCTGTCGTCGGAGGACCTGAGGAGGCTCGCGGCGCTGCTCCGCCCTGGTCCGGCGGGAAGGCTCGACCTGCCGGGAGGCCTGGCCGCGGAACGCGAGGGCCGCTCGGTCCGGATAGGCCCCCGGCGTTGACAAAGGCGCGCGTTCGGATAAGCTCCCCGCTTTATCCGCCGCGAAGCAAGGGAGACGTTCAGCCTTTTGGGAAGCCGGCCGCGGCCGAGGCGGAAAGCGGGGGGATGCGGGAGCGGGGAACGGCCGGAGGCAGAGCGGAAACGAAGTTGCCGGA
>CALKMO010000215.1 GCA_937991785.1 uncultured bacterium
GGTTGTTTCTTCTCCGGGACCTCGGTGAAGTATGTGCGGTTCGACAATCCGGGAGAAGCCGTATGGGAAATAGATGCTGATGCGACCGGAGACCTTGTAAGGGCCGGGGATCGCCTTTACGCCGGAGGGAAGGGAACGATAGCCGCCGTGGAAATCGCGGGGCGTTCCGCGCCAAGGATAGCATGGGAGATCAAGACGGGCGGAACCGTCGAGCGGCTCGTGGCTGCTTCGGGCAGGCTTATCGCCGTTACGCTCGAAGGCGACGTGTTCTGTTACGGCGATGCCTCAGGCGGCGGATCGGCGGCCGATGTCGCGGGCATACGGACGGAAGCCGGCGGGCGCGAAGGAAGCGCGGGCGGTTTGCCGGAGGCGTCGGAAGACCAAAAGGCGTACGCCGCGGAGGCATTGAAAGCATACGGCGGCTCCGGAAGCGGGTTCTGTCTCGCGGCCGGCTTATCGAGCGGAGGATTGATAGCCGAGCTGGTTCGACGCAGCGGCTTGTACGTGATCGCCACCGATCCTGACCAGGCCAAGGTGGCCGATCTGCGGCGGCGATTCGACGATGCCGGTCTTTACGGTACGCGCGTGCACTTGTTCGCGGGGGATCTCGCCTCCCTGGAATTCCCGCCCTACTTTGCCGAACTCTTGGTATCGGAGGATTTTGCCCGGTCGGGGATCCGGGCCGACAAGGCCTCTATATCGCGGGCTTTCGATTTGTTGCGCCCATACGGCGGGACCGCGTGTCTGAAGACCGGGGCGGACCCCGGTTTGACGGATGCGGCGAGGGAGGCCGGGCTGCCCGGGGCGGAGGTGCTGAAGGCAGGAGAAGGGCTGACGATGCTAAGGCGCGCCGGCGCTTTGCCGGGGTCCGCGCCGTGGACGCATCAATACGGCGATGCCGCCAATTCGCTCAAATCGGACGATTCTCTAGTCAGGCCGCCCCTGGGCATACTATGGTTCGGGGGCAATTCGCACGAGGACGTGCTTCCCCGGCACGGCCATGGACCGCCCCCCCAGATAATCGGCGGCCGGCTCTTCATACAGGGTCTCGATTCGCTCAGCGCACGGGACGTGTACACAGGCCGCGTGCTGTGGAAGACCAGGCTCGACAGGCTCGGCACCTTCGGAATCTATCACGACGAGACGCACCACGACGGTCACTTGGAACTGGACTACAACCAGCAGCATATCCCCGGCGCCAATGCCAGGGGAACAAACTTCGTCGCCGCCGAGGATTCGCTGTATGTGGTTCAGGGAGCGGAATGCACGGTGTTGGATCCGGCTACCGGTAGGAAAAAAGACGGCTTCCGCCTGCTCAGGCCGGACGGCTCTCCCGCCTCGTCGTGGGGCTACATAGGGTTGAGCGGCGACCTGTTGATCGGCGGGGCGGACTTCGCGGAATTCACGGAGAAAGCCAAAGAGGCCGATCCGAGGCTTACCTATCGGTTCCCAAAGGAGATCTACGATAGGGTGGCCAGCAAGGGCCTGACCGCAATGGACAGGAAGACCGGCAAAAAACTATGGGGAATAAAGGCGAGATACGCTTTCCTCCACAATGGGATAGCGATCGGGGGGGGGAGGTTATACTGTCTGGATAGGATCCCGCCTTTTGCACATAACGCCCTCGCCGCCGCCAGCACTGCGCCGCCCGCGGACACATACTCGATGCTCGCGCTGGACTTGAAGACCGGACGTACTCTATGGCGCAATTCCGCGAACATATTCGGGAGCTGGCTGGCGTATTCCAGCAAGCACGACGTGCTGGTTCAGGCCGCACGCCCGTCCCGCGACATGATAGAAGGCGAATACGGTGCGCGCGTAATAGCATACCGCGCGGCAGACGGGACCGTCCTTTGGGACAAAGAGATACGGTACTGGACGCCCCTGATCCTGCACGGCGACAGGATCGTGACCAGCTCAGAGATGTTCGGCTTGCTTGACGGCCGGCCCGCCACGCGCAGGGATCCGCTTACCGGTATCGAATGTCCATGGACATACCGGAAAGGATACGGATGCGACTATCCGATAGCGAGCGAGCACCTTCTGACATTCCGGTCCGGGGCGGCCGGCTTCTGCGATCTGGCGCGCGATACCGGCTTCGGCAACTTCGGGGGTTTCAAGAGCGGGTGCACGTCGAATCTCATAGCCGCCGACGGCCTTCTTAACGCGCCGGATTACACCAGGACCTGCTCATGCAGCTATCAGAACCAGACCTCGCTGGCCATGGTCCACATGCCGGGGATCGAGACGTGGACGGCTTATGAATGCGTGGGCAGCGAGGGACCGATCAGGAGGCTCGGCCTCAACTTAGGCGCTCCGGGCTTCCGCATCGCTGACGACGGCACGCCTTGGATCCCGTACCCGGACGAAAAGCGCGTTGGGCCGTGCGTGGAGATCGAGCGCGAGCCTGCGGATGTCCGCTGGTTCCGCCGGCATCCATCGCGCGTTTCGGGGGAAAGCCCGGCATGGGTGGCGGCCTCCGGCGGCATCGGCATCCGCAAGGTAGAGGTGTTCCTGGACACCAGGGACGTCGGCACGCTCGGCAGGTCTATAGCCGTGGCCTCGAAGAGCGACGATGCGCACGAGGACGCCAAGGAAGGCATGGGTATCGCCAACGGCACGGTCTTGGAGCTTGCCTCGCCCGGCGGATCCAAGATAGTGGGGATCCGTTTCGGCGACGTTCGGGTCGCGCGCGGAAGCAAAGTCAAGCGGGCGCATGTCCAGTTCTCGGCGGCAAGGTATGGGGGCGGAGCGGCCAGGATAACGATCGCCGGCGAGGCCGCAGACGATGCATCCCCCTTCAAGCCGAGGAAAAAGGAGATATCGGGGAGGAAGAAAACCGCGGCTTCCGTAACATGGGAACCGCCGGATTGGACCGACGAAGATTATCGCGGACCGGCGCAGCGAACGCCCAACCTCGCCTCCATACTCCAGGAAATATTCGACAGGCCGGGATGGAAGCCTGGCAACGCGATAGCGTTGATAATCCGCGGGGAAGGCAGGAGGGCGGCTTTTTCGATGGACGGCGACAAAGATGGCGCGCCGGTACTGGTGCTGGAGTGCGCCGCGCCTGACGAAGATGGGCGCGGAAAGCCCGCGCGGACTTTTGCGGTTCGACTGCACTTCGCGGAGCCGGACGCGGCGGCTCCGGGCGAGCGGGTCTTCTCGATAGCGATACAGGGCAAAGAGGTCCTGTCCGGGATGGACGTGGCGAAGGAAGCGGGCGGCCGGATGCGCTCTATAGTCCGCGAATTCGGCGGCATACGGGCGTCCGACTCGCTCGCGGTGGAGATGAGGCCGTTCAAGGGGCTGCCGGTCTTGTGCGGGATGGAGATAATCGAGCGATAACCTTTTGGCGCAAGTGGCGGTCACGGTATCCGCCGCGCAGGCTTCGATCTGCCAAAGGCTGGGTTCGCGCGGCGAAAGCTGCATTTAGAGGCCGCCTCCGCTTTAACAAGCGCATATGCCGGCAGAAGGCGCAGCTGGGGCTGCAAATTAATACGCGAGATCGGGAAGCGCTTCGTGAGCGACGGGATTGAAAGAGATCTCCGGGAGGATTCCCATCCGCCGGCGGCCGGAGGACTCGGCGCCGATCCCGAGTCGGATAAGGACCGGGCGCCTGGTACCGGGCCCGGTGGAACGCCGGCCCGCTCACGCCGGGCGCCTCCGCCCCTCGCGCATCCTCCGCCCGCGGCGCCGGCCTCCGACCGGCAGCCGTCCGCGATATCGTTATCGAAACCGCTTTTCGCCGCCGCGCTTGCGATGATGGCGGGCATATGCGCGGGCAGGGCCGCCTCGCTTCCTTACGCATCGGCATCGGCGATTCTGCTTGGGATCCTTTCGATATCCGGCGTTCTGCTCTGCGCCGGTTTGCTATCCGCTTTCGGCAGGGCGGCGGCATTCCTCGCAATATGCGCGGCGTTAGGAGCATTCCGCTGGTCGGCGCGCGAATCGCCGCCGCCGCCCGATCATATCCTGCACGTTGTCCCAGAGAGTGGCGGACTGTTCCGGGTGCGCGCGGTAGTCGAAGAAGCCCCGCTCGTACATCCTTTGAAGGAGGATGGCCGGTCGGGTGCCCGGATAGGCGGAACGAGCGGTAAGGATGGAACGGGCGGACCCGGCGGTGCGGCAGGGACG
>CALKMO010000216.1 GCA_937991785.1 uncultured bacterium
TGCCGGCAAGCACTTCCCGCGTCTGCTCTTCGAGTTCTTTCATTGCCTGGGCGCCAGCGCCGCTGGCCGCCTGGTAAGTGGCGACTACAACCCTTTCGATGCCGTAGACCCTGTATACCGGGTATAGCGGCACTACCATGATTATCGTGGAGCAGTTCGGGCTGGCGATGATGCCCTTATGCCCCTTCACGTCCTGCGGGTTTATTTCGGGGACAACGAGCGGCACGTCCTCCGCCATGCGGAAGGCCGAGGACTTGTCAACCACAGCCGCCCCGGCCGCGACCGCCGCCGGCGCGAACTGCTTCGACTGCGACGCCCCGGCCGCCATGAACGCTATTTCGATTCCTCGAAACGAATTCGGCGTACATTCCTCTACCGCCACCTCCTCCCCGCGGAATTTCAGCGTCTTCCCCTTGGACCTTGCGCTCGCCAGCAGCCTTATGGAACGCACTGGAAAGCGGCGCTTCTCCAGGCACCTGAGCACCTCGGCGCCGACCGCCCCCGTCGCCCCTACCACCGCCACAGCCTTTCCGTTTCCCGACATTTTTCCTTCCCTTTCCGCTATACCCTCGTCTATTCCTGTCCAGTCCCGATCCGCTCCGGAGCGTACGGCTCCCTCGCTTCAAGATGGCAGCGAAAAGCCCGCCCCGCCGCCGGGCCCGCACCCCGCGCCGAGCTGCGCCCCGCAGAGCCCTGCCGGCCTCCATCCTCCCTGACCGCTGCATCCTCTGCGAAGTGAGCGTGCGGCCCCGGCATCTCCCGCGCATGCCGTGTTTCAGACACGGGGGGGATTCTATGGCCGCGAGGGCGAGAGGTCAAATCGAACGCCTCGGCCTAATAAAGGATCGCAAGGTATCGTCAACGGGAGGCTGCGATCCGCAGCCCGCGCGGCGGTTCGACGCTTGAGCCATTGCGTCGCGCGAGCTGCGTTCCGGATTGCGTGCCGAAGCCGCGCCAACATGCTATGCTTGACGGGAGGATCCTGCCGCAGAGGCCTGCCGGGAACGGGTAGGCCTCTCACGGGAGGTATTCCGCCGGCGGACGGGGTATGGAACCGCCCCGGATTTTTCGGGATGCATAAGGCAGCCGGGCGCGTACCTAAATATGGCAACAGGGGGCGCAATGAACATGGCCGGGACAGGACTGACGCGCGAAGAAATCGAAAAGCTCCTGCTCGAATGGGGCGGCAGGCTGTACTCGCTGGCGTTCAACCTGCTGGGTAATGCCGCCGACGCGGAGGACGCGGTCCAGGACGCCGCTCTGGGGGTGGTGCGGTCGGCGGGAGAGTTCCGGCGCGGCGAACCGGTCGGCCCGTGGCTGTATCGCATGGCGGTCAACGCCGCGGTGAGCATCGCCCGCCGCCGCAGTTCCAGGAAGGAGGAGGCGATGTCGGCCGAAGCGATCCCATGCAGGGGCGGCGCGGAGAAGGGCGTAGAAGCCGCGGAACTTTGCGCGGCCGTGCGTGCGGCGGTCGGAGCCCTGCCGGAAGAAGAGCGTCTATGCGTCGTGCTGCATTATTTTCAGGGCATCGGGTATCGCGACGTGGCTAAGGTACTGGGCGTTCCCGAGGGAACCGTGAACTCGCGGATAGCGCGGGGGCGGGAACGGCTGCGGGCGCGGCTGGAGGCGTTCGGGGACGCGCTGGCCGCCATGCCGCTCTCGACCATGGAAGCTGTCATGAAGACGGCGGGTAACGTGCCGGTGCCTGCCGGCTTGGCTTCTCGGCTGGCGACCATAGCCCGCAAGGAAACTCCCGCCCTGCCATCCGGAGCGGAGAAAACGCCCGGCGTCGGACCGGCGGGCGAGGCGGACGCGGTCGGCACAACTGGAGCGCCTGATGCGGCTGGACCGGCAGGCGCGAAGGGCGATGGTCTTCCGTTGGCGGCGGCGAAGGGGGGAACAGCCATGAAGATTATGATCGGAGCGGCAACGGCGATCCTGACGGCTGCCGCGGGCATATCCGTTCCAGAATTCCTTGGAGGGGGCAGATCCTCCGGCCCTGTCGGCGCGGCCGGCGCGAAAATCGCAGGCGACAAGGTCGAAAAACCGCCCAGCGGCGAAGCCAAGGCGGCCGAAGGGAACGCCCCGGCAGGTCCGAACGAAGGCAAACCCGCGCCGGTCAACCCCTACAACGGCATGCAGGAGCGCGAGGAGGTTTTCGAGTTCACCGAGAGGCCCAAAGTCGAGAAGCAGGGCGACAAGTGGGTCATCAGCTTCGCCAGCAGGGGCAAGTGCGACGCGACGCTCTGGGCCGAGGCTCCGGACGGCAGGGTCGTCGCCCACATAGCCAGCGGCGTGCTTGGCGCCAACGCCCCGTACCCGTTCCGGCAGAACTCGCTCTCGCAGAAGATCGAATGGGACGGCAAGGACGATATGGGCAGACCGGCCCCGGCCGGGTGCAAGGTCAAGGTGGGTCTCGGCCTAAAGGCCTCCTACGAGCGCGTACTGGCCTGGGATCCCCATGCCTGGGCGGGCAAAAGGGAGGCTCTCAAGCACGCCGTCTTCTCCGACGGCACCATCTGCGTGGTGGGCAACGACCAGGTGCGGCTCTACGGCGCGGACGGCAAGTACCTTAGGACCCTCGCCCCGCATCCGGCCAACCTCGGCAAGGACAAGCTCGACGGGTTCACCTGGATAAAGACCATCTACGGGGGGGAAGAAGTCCCCGTGCCCATCGGCCGCGGATGGCGGGACAACTTCCACGATTTCATGGGCCGGGGCATATCCTGGTCGGCGGACCCGGCGGCCAGGCAGGTAATAATGACGGTAAGCGACAACAAGAAAGGCGCCAAACACTATGCCATCGGCGCGGACGGCAGCTTCAAAGTCGCGGCCGGCCCCGGCCCGGCCAAGCTGGCCGATGGTCCGGGCAAGATAGCCGCGGCTGCGGCGGCGCCCGAGGCCACCTACGCGGCCGCGCCGCGCATCGAGGCCGACCCGTTCCGCGACGAGGTTTACGTCCGATGGGACTCCAGCGGCCACGTCTGCTCCAAGGGCATCGCGCGCTACGACGGCAAAACCGGGGCGCTGGACAAGACCTGGCCGGATATCGGCATGGACATGATGGACTTCGGGCCGGACGGACTGCTTTACGCAAGGATCGGTTCCTACGGCAAGCATGTGGCCCGCTTCGACCGCTTTGGCAAGGTGGTGAGCTTTCTGAAGGGCGTGATGCCCAAGAAGGGATACTACGAACTGCCGGATTACCTTAACAAATACAACGACCCCTTTACCGTGATATCATACGGCACCGGCGGCAGCAACGTGCAGCAGAAGGGTTTCGCGGTCTCGCCGGCCAACGGCGACATCTACGTCCACATACAGTACGTGGACCCGGGCTGGGCGGCCGCGAACTGCAAGGAGTGGAAGAAGGACATGGCGCTCATCGCGGTCTTCGCCCCGGACGGGTCCTTGAAGTGCGCCAACGCCATTCCGGGCGTGCCGGCCACCAGCCACGGGCTGCGCGTTGACCGCTGGAACAACGTCTACAAGGGGGTGAACGACCATGTGCCGGCCGGACAGAAGCTCTTCGAGGGACTGGCCGCACAGCCGCCCGGTCGTCCGGGGTGGGGCGAAATGCCGGCTGCCGGCGCGATCGTCAAGTTCCGCGGAGGTTCGTTCCCTGTGGGGGCCTTCAAGGACCTCAAAGAGAATGCCGCGGGCGTTAAGCTAGATTTGTTTCGGGCCAACGGAGGGTGCGTGGCGGAGGGGGCCCTGTGGGCCTACGGCGGGGTCTCGCCCTTGGGCGGTTCGGCCTGCTCCTGTCCGCACTCGTTGTTCGACGTGGATCCATACGGCCGCTCCTTCCTGCCTCAGGCCTACACCTTCTCGGTGGTAGTTCTGGATGGCAACGGCAACAAGGTGCTGCGAATCGGCCGCTACGGCAACGCCGACAGCCAGGGCCCAAAAAGCGCCGTGCCCGAGCCGGAGATCGGTTTCGCCTGGGTGCGGGGCGTATCGGCCACCGACCGCGCGCTCTACGCCCTTGACTACGGCAACCGCCGCATCCTCAAGGCCAGGCTGTCCTACGCCGCCGAGGAGACCGTGCCGGTGCCGTAGCGCAGCGTGCGGATAAGCAGGCTATAAGCTCAGTATATAAGACAGGGCAGCCGATCCGCGAGGGCGATTAGTCGCGTGCGGCCGCGAAGCGCCGGTAGCGCGGAGGAGATGCGAGTCAGCCTCTTGTTGTCCGCCCATCGGGCGATGCGCTCGAGGCGGGAGGGCGGCGGCGTCCGGGATAAGGAAAGACCTGAAGGAGATCAGGCATGAAAGAAGCCGGCATCCGCGCGGTGTGGATGGACATCTTCAGGGAAATACGCTCGCCGGACGACATAACGGCGTACGTCCGCTGGTGCGAGCGCAACGGGGTTTCGGTGTCTTTCCCGTGCGTGAACCACGTCGTCGGGGCCATGACGTATCCGAGCGACGCGGCGCCGCGGCTGGCGGCGTACGAGCGTTGGGACCCGATGCCGGATCTGATACGGACTGGCCGGGCGGCCGGCATCGAGACCCACATATGGGTATGCATGGCCAATGCGGGGCCGCCCGATCCGGGAAAAGATGGAAAGCCGGAGATTTCCAGGAAGGGACCGCCTCCCCCGGCGGAAATCCATCCCGATTGGTTTTGCGTGAATTGGGACGGCATAAGCGTGTTGGAAGGCCATGCCACCGACGGTTCCCCCCGCGAGCGGCCCGCGCATGCGTTCCTGAACCTCGCTCGGCCCGGCGCGCGCGATTACCTGGCGGACATCTGCCGCGAAATAATGGACCGGTACGAGGCCGACGGCATCCACCTGGACTACATACGTTTCGACTACGGTCCTCCCTCGAAGCAGACCGGCGCGAAGGAGGCGTACAACCCGAAGGACCCGCTGGCGGCGGTCAGGACGAGACTGGAAGGATCGCGCAGGTACAGCTTCGACGAGCCGACGCTGCGCGACTTCGACCGGGAGACGGGCATCGGTTTCTTCGATTCCGGTCCGGACCTCGCCTCGCGCGTCGCCTGGCTTTACTCCGACAAGTCGCGGCTGGAGAGATGGTACGCGTGGAAGGCGTCAAAGGTGACCGAGCTGGTGCGGCGGGTAAAGTCGGACGCCTCGGCGCGCGGCCGGAAGCTCTCCGCGGCGGTCTTCGCGGGATACCCGTGGTGCGGGCTGGAGGTGGCGCAGCGCTGGCCGGCGTGGGTGGACGACAGGCTGTTGGATTTCGTCGCGCCGATGGACTACGGCTTGGAACCCGGTCCCTTCGCCGAGACGCTCGCCGGCCAGTTCTCGCACCTGAAGGTCGAACCCAAGCCTGCCGTCCCGTTCATCGCCGGCATAATAATGGATTCGTTCAAGGGGCTGGACGAGGCGGCTGCACGGGAAAAGCTGGCTATATACGAGGAGACAGCCCGCCGCCTCGGCAACAGCGGTATAAGCATTTACAGCTACACCGGCGCGAAGGGGACGTTCCGCTGAACCGGACGGAACGCGCGGAGCGGCCCGGCGACTGGAGAACCGCTCCTCGTTCGGCGCGGCGCCCCCTTCGGGCGCCTGGCGATATGTCGCGTGATCGAGCCGATCATCCGGTCTGGGCGGCTCCCCCTTAACGATTAATGAGCGGATCGCCGCCGCGAAGACGGACCTTCCGGATCATGGAAGCGGGACTGCGGCAACCTTGACCGCGTCGCGTTTTTTCGTGGACCACGCGATCGGCACGAAATTTTCCGGCCCAACGAGCGGCGCGGCGATGGTTTCGATCAGGTCCTGTTCTTCAGCTATCTTTTTCGCTCCCCCCCACTTCCCGTCCGGCCCGCGCGCGCACAGGAAGACGGTCTTCCCCTCAAACCAGGCGCAGGTCAGGCGTCCGCCGCAGGCGCTCAACATCGGCCTCCAGCCGCCGATGCCGGCCGGCGAATCCTGTACCCATCTGCCGCCCTCGAGCCGCATTACCTTCGGCGCCTTGCCAGGGCTTTGGAGGGCGGCGAACACCGTGCCATCCGGGAGCGTCGCTGCCGAGGACGGCTCCCAGCGGCCTTTCTCTATATCGGATGCCGGCGACCAGGCGAAGGCGAGCAATTCGTCGCCTTCTTTCGCGATGCCCGCCGGACCGGGGTCGGGCGCGGCCGTGCTCATATTCCCGGTCGTCTTTGTCACGGTGAAGGCGGCGAGGTATTTGCCGTTTCTTTCCATGACCAGATTGGCGCCGATGCGGATGCCGGCGGACGTACCGGCGGCAACCTCGATAGCTCCGCCTTCCTTTAGGGCCGCGACCTTCGTCCTGACCGGGACCGCACGCGACCACAAGGCGCCTTGACTCTCGTCGCGCCAGAAGCACGCGACCCCTTCGCCGCACGCCGTCAGGTATGGACCGGCGCCCCCGGCGGCCCCGTGCGGATATATCCTCGCGTTCTCGCCGCACTGGAACCACTCTTCTCCGCCGGGATACCTCCACTTCGCCCGGACTTCGGTGCCGTGCAGCACGTTCACTTGGTTCCATGCTACCCATTCGCGGCCTGCCGCGTCGCGGACCATGGACAGCCGGTCAACGCAATGGCGCTGGCCGAACTCGAACGGGGTCTCGGGCCCTATCTTCCATCGGTCTCCGGAGCGGATCGCGGATGTCGCCTTGTTCATCGTCCGCCCGCCCCCGCCCGCGCACCTGTCGGTGCAGAACGCCATCAGAACGTCGGCGCCATAGACCGTAGCGGTAGCTCGGTGCCTTCCGCGGAAATCCGCCGCGATCCGCGTCCCGCCCGGCCTGCCGTCCAAGCCCGTCCAGCTCTTTCCGCCGTCCAGCGAAAGGTAAGCGGTATGCCCGGGGACGACTATCACGCCGCCGCCGCCGAAACCCCCTATGCACCTGTCCATGGCGGCCATCAAGGCATATCCGCCCCCGTCTGCGGCCACCGAGCTTACTGCGCCATCCGCCTTGGCGGCCGCCGAAATGTTGAGGGGTGCGGTTTCTTTCGCCGCCGCCTTCGGGCGCGGGGGAAGGGTCATCGGCGATCCGTCGCGCAGGACCTTCAGCGCGCACGGCATCCCGGCCTTCGCAAGTCGAACTTTGTCAACCAGCACGGCAAACTCCATCGCATCCTTGGAGCTGCGTTCCACGGCGGT
>CALKMO010000217.1 GCA_937991785.1 uncultured bacterium
TAATGGAGGACTATCTCCACGCCGCAGCCGTTTTCGTCCAGCATCACGGCGCTCTGCGGATCGTTCGCCAGCGCCTGCCTCGCCAGCGCGTTCCTGAATAGCGAAGTCCCGGCGTCGGGCGGAACGGCATGCGATCCCCCGTCTTTTTTGTCGGGAAGGAACGATGCTGCGTCGGACCTCTCGGCCAGCATCTTGAAGGCGACTTTTACTGTGCGATCCGTGAGATCCGATATGTTCTTCGGAGCATTGCAGTCGCCGGTAAACTTGTGCAGCACTATCTGCTCGCCGACCGGCTTCCGCCATTTCTCGGGTATGCCGGCCGAACCGCCGAGTATGCCGAGCAGCGCGCCGAGAGTGGCGCCGGTGCAGTCGGTATCGTAACCGCAATTGACGGCCTTGCACAGCTTGTCGCCGAAGTCCTCGCCGTAGAGCCATCCGAGTATTATGAAGCCGTGATTGGGGACGGCGTTGCAGGGCTGGAGGTGTCCGAACCTCGACGCTATGCGCTCCCGCGCCTCGGACCAGAGCAGCCCCTTCTGCCAACACCACACCGCCTCGCGTATCGCCCGCGATATGTGCGAGGATATCGGTATCATGCTCAATCCGATCCGTATCAGCGTCAGCGGGTCGGACTCCACGAAGGCGGCCGACTGCAAGGCTGCCCAGAACATCTCGCCGTATGTGCCTTCGCCGCCGGCGTGATCCACCGCGGAATCCTTCCAGGCGAGCGAAGCCGCAAGCTGCGGGTCGGCGGGGCAGGCGCACGCCCATATTTCGCTCCGTATCGGCGATCCCATCTCGTCAACGAAGTAGTTTTCGAAGCATCCGGAGATCGGCGGCATCAGGCCGCGCGAAAGGTTCCTGTGCGCAAAGCCGTATTCGTTCCACGGATAGGCCGCCGCGTACTTCGTCCAGTACTCGGCAAAGCACGGCAACGGGGGATCCGCGCCCTTGTCCTCGAGAAGCTTAAGCCAGATCAGCTGGAGGTCCAAGTCGTCGTTGGCCGCCGCCTCCTTCGGGACCGGATGGTAAAAAGTCAGCGAGTGGACGTACTTGCGGCCTTCGAACGGTGCCCCCAGCGTGCCTCCAATGTTCTTTCCGAGCCAGCACGCGTACACCTGGTCGCGGTACTTTCTGGGCGACAGCTCGAATCGCTCCATCTTCGTTCCTCCTCCATTGCGGGTCCGGCGCCTCTTCGCCCGGGTTGCGCGCGGGCCGAACACCGGCGGGACCGTATCGCCGATGCGCCGGCTCCCGCATCTCCACTTCCCTTCCCGTCTTCCTTTGCGCCAGCATCCCCGCGCGCACCGCCGAATCGGATCGCAGGTACGGGCGGATCCGGGATGCTGCGCCGTCCGATCCGCCCGCGCGCCAGGGCTTTCGTTCCGCAGCGGACTCCTCGCGAAATAGGCGTCTTACGCCTTGCGCGCCGGATGCCGTTTGCCGCGGCCGCGATCGGCGCGGGGCGCTCGTCCCGCTAGAATTCCCCCTTCGGCTGGGGGGGCTGCGGGGCCGCGCCGGGAGCCCCGGCGCTGTCGTAAGCCGCCACCCCGCCGCGGGCGAGATAGTACGTTTTCTTCGTTTTGTCAAAAGGTTTGACTACCAGCGAGCCTTCGATGCATCGGACTTCCGTCCTCCAGGGCCCGGCAGGCGCCGCCGGATCCGCCGGCAGGTGGCTAACTTCGAATTCGGTACCCCTCGCGTACACGCGGGCCAAAGGCGTCCTGACAGAAAACGACGACCCCGATGGGATCCGGTTTACTATGAAGTGCGCACGGCCGCGTCTTATCTCGAGTTCCTGGGTGCAATCGCGCCCGTTCACGGAGCCCCTCACGACGCACTTTGCGCCATCCGAAAGTCTGCAGCGGCCGCTGATGGACAGTCTGAACCCTATCTCGCCCTCCGCATCCCGCGCCAGAGTGGCCATGTCGGCCTGGAACATTTCCTTAGTCTTTTTCGCCTGCTCTATGCTCCCATCCTTCGAACGGCGTATCTCTATCTCGCCGGAAACTTCCGTCCATTTCACCAACGGCCTTCCTCCGGCCGGGTCGGGGACGACCGGAGCGGGCAGTTCGTCCTTATCGTTCGGAACCGCCGGCGCTGCGGCCGGCCCCAAGCCGCCTTTGCCGCCATGCGGGACGTCCGGTTCCGCCTTCTTCGCCGTCATATTCACGCCGGATTTTTCGACCGGTCTTGCCGGCGTCCCGCCGGACGGCGAATCGGACGTTCCCGCTCCTTTTTTAGGCATCTCCGCGATCCTGCCGCCGATCGCATCCGTCGCTTGGAAATATGTCCTTCCACGGCTCGACTTCCAGGCGTAATAACCCGCCCCGGCGGCCACCGCGACCGCCACAAAGAGGAGGAATACAAGAAGGTGTCTGCCCATTGATCGCTCCGAAACCCCTGCCTCGGCGATCTCCATCAGCCGTACGAGCCGGCTCCGCAAGAAGCGCGGGCGCATCCCTTCATCGGCCCTGGTCCGCCGCAGCCGCCCCGAACGTCGCCATGAACCAGCGGAATTCCTCCGCTATGCCGTTCGCGAAGCCTTCGCCCGGCTCTATGCCGAATACGCTCCAGCCCGAGCCGAGAGCGCCGGCAACGTTCCACGTGTAGGTCTCTATGACTACGGTATCCGTGAGCTTCCTCGATATGGCGTGCCTGACACCCTTCTCCATCTCGACTCTGGTCGTGCCGATGGCTTCATCGCCCGCCGCAAATATGGGCGCGTGGAAGTGAACCCTCAGGCGCTCGACGGCTGCCAGTTCATCCTTAGGCAGCGAGAACAGCTCGGGCAGGTCGGTCAGCCGCAGAACCGGCCGCCCGGACGCGTCGGCGCCGACGACCTGGTGCAGGTAGCGAGGTTCGTCGAAGCGCATGAGCGCATCCATCGCCTTCGGATTCGACGCGGGCCGCGCGACCTCCAACGCTGAGCTTACGTGCAGCGAGACGAGCCTTATGCCGGCATCCTCCAGCATCTCGAAGCTCTCGGCAGGATCCTCGAACTGGCAGGCCATGTGGCACAGATCGGCGTTCAATCCGAACAGGCGGCGGCAGGCATCCTCCGCAGCGGCTGCGCTCATCCCGCGTTCGGCCTCCAGCTTCCTCTTGGCTTCCGGCAGCAGCACCTCTTCGTAGTACCTGGCGAACTCGGCGGTGCGTTCGCATGTCGTCCGCGGCTCGGGTTCGAACCCGACCCTGACGGTGCGTCCGGTCTTCCGTTCGAGATCTACAAGGTATCGCAGCGTCTCGGTCTGGAAATGCGCGCACTGCTGCAGTATTTCCGGCCCATCTGCGTAACCTTTGAATATTCCTGTCGGCACGGTCACGGTTCCGGTTCCGCCTTCCGGAAGCCAGTGCGCGAGCAGCTCCGCAAGCCTGCACGTCGCAAGGTGCCTGCCGCCGTCGGTCCACGGCGGGGAATAGACCATCTCCTTGACCCGCCCGGCATGGAAATCCAGGATCGGGAAGCCGTTTATGGATTGTACGAACAGCCCGTTGGCATCCAGCGTTTCGTCAAGGCTGCGCAACAGCGCCTCGTCCCGCGACAGCAAGTCGGCCATCCGCCGCGACAGACGCAGATTCACCGCGGCGCGACTTCGGGGGAAGACGATCCTCCTCACTGCCGAAACGGGACCGGACAGGAACGCGATCGTATCCTCGACAGTCCGTGCCGGGTGGACGTTGGTCGAGTAGCTCAGCGCGAACCTGTGTCCGTCCGCGACAACCCAGGCCATCTCTCTTTTCGACCCTCCGCGCGACCGCCGCCCCCGGCCGGCCCTGCCGCCTGTCGCCTTCCGCCTTCCGACGCGGACAAGGACCCATCCAATATGTATCAAGTATATCCGTATCAGTGGAACATGCCAAGGTTCGAACATGCCGGCGGAGCCGGTTGCGCTGTCTGCGGACGATAAGGGGGATTCCCGCGTGAGCGGGGCGGCTTTACTTAACGCTTCATCGAGAGCGCGTCTCGAACTCGGCGTTTCCTTCGATTTTTTCCCAGCTTTGTTGCGCAATTCGCGCCATAACTCTCTATTCGAAGCAAGGAGTTGAACGAAAACGCATTTGCCATGAGCATGCGTTATAACTTTTTGCTTGGCAAGGCGTTACGTATTTTGTGCAACAAAGCCTTTTTACCCCAAAAGTTTTTATAGAGCGCCAAACATTAAACGAGCCCTATCGTCTCGCTTTTTTCTTCCGCGTCTCCTCCGGACTGACGCCACGCAAGTTTACATCGCAACAGGCTCAGGCCGGCGGGGCTGGGGAGAGCATGGCCGCAAATGCTCACAGTTTCAGCGGCTGGATGCCGCTGTTCTTTTCAGAAAAGGCTCGCCCAGGGCTTTTTTGAGGAGGGCACGGCTCGGCGGACATCTAAGGAAGAATTTAACGGAACAAGTAGACGATTGTCCGCGCTGCCCGTCGGCCGCAACCGTCTCGGAGATCCCCGCCCGCACATGTCATTCTACGCATTCATGGCCTCGGCCCATGCAGGGACACGGCATGCCGCGCCCCTGCGACCCGCCCATATGTCACCGGCACCTTAATTCCCCTCCAGCCTGATCGCGATATTGGGGCATCTTCCCGCCTATTTAAAAACGCCAAAGTTGACTTCGCTGCATCTCCGCTTTATACTTCGGAATATGGGGCAGCGATAGAGGCTCGCGGGAGGTTTCTCTCCCGGTTGAAGCTTGCTGCCGAAGCGAGCGTTCGTTATTATCGTTTGCCTCGGCGGCAACGGGGGCGGGGCGATCGTACGAATGCCGGAGAATGGCTCGTCAGATCAAAAACGGAAGTCCGGCGACTGGCGCCGCAGGATGGCCTGGCGGCGATTCTGGGCCGCCGTATATACCGTATTTTTGGTTCTGCTCCTTGGGACCGCCGTAGGGCTTGGCATAGCCTTCCGCAACAGGCTCGCCGCCTTCTTCCTGCCTCCCGCCCAGAAAAAGCCGGCGAAGATCGCCCAACCGGCTGCGCCCGCCAAACCGCCCGAGGAGCGGCCGATGGAGAAGAAGGAGGTCGAACCTCCGCAGGCGGCCGCGAAAGTCGAGTTGCCACCGGAAAGGCCCGTCAAGCCCCCGGAAGCTCCACTTCCCCGCGACTCCGAGGCCAGGATGCGGATCGAGAAGGCCAAGGGCTACTATGGCGAAATGCGCTTCGACCTTGCGCGCAAGGAGTGCGAGGCGTTCGCCGCCGCCGCGGATGTATCCGAGAGCCTGAAGAAGGAACTCCAGAATCTGGCCGCCAAGTGCGCCGCATTCGACGCGTGCGTCAGGCATATCGAGGTGGCAGAGCACGCCATCGGGACGAAAAAATTCGTCGAGGTGGATCTCGGGGGCCGTTCGCTCCGCGGCGTGGTGGTCGAGGATACGCCGTCTCAGATAACGATAGCCGCAGTGCTCAAAACGAATCCGGCCGGCTCGGGCAGGAGCACCTTCCCGATACCCAAGGACCAGTTGTCCGCTCCTCCGCGCGAGATACCGTTATCGCAGCTCCAGGAGGAATTTCGGGAATTCCTGAGGGAGGTGGAAGGCGGCGTTACGCCCTCGCGCAGCGTGGATTTCTACGACGGGATATACGTCAGCCGGCGATTGAACCTGCGGAAGGAATGCCTGGAGCGCCTCGAACGCGCCTACGAGATGGATCCGCGGCTGGACGAGACGCTGCGGAAGGAGCTGGTCAGAAGATCCATCGAGAAGGCCGCGCTGTTCGATATGGGAGGGCGGACGGACTTCGCCGAGGCTGAGCTCAGCAAACTCCTGCGCATGCTCCCCGACTTCCCGTTGGCCCAGCAGGAAGCCGATGCGATGCGCGCCAGGATCGCTGCCAAGTCCAAGATAAAGAACTACAAGCCGACGTTCCAGCTGGTCGAAAAGCCCAAGCCTAAACCGGGAGGGGACGGCGAGGGCAAGGCCGAGAGCCGGCCCAAGGCAGTGCGCGCCGACGTGGACACGCCGGTCGAGCTTGTCATGAAAGAGGCGCCGAAGCCGAAGGAGACGAAAGCGGCGACCGTGGCCGCAGAGGCCGAAAAGTACGGACGGGAAGCACAGGGCTGGAGGGAAAAATGGGATGCCAACAGGAACGGGAGGGACGCGAACTCCTACCTCCAGAAAGGCGTCGCGGCCGCGGACAAAGCCATCGAACTTTATGATCAGCTGAGCCGCATGGATCCGCAAAACGCCGACTACTGGAACTCGCGCGCCGCCGACATAGGCATGATGCGCTATCAGATGTTCAAGTCCCAGACGATAGACCTGGGCATCAGGCGATGAAATTCAGGTCGCGTACTTGCTCCCGCAGGCCCATGCATACGCGATGCAAGCGCGCCGTTTCGAGCGGCGGCGGATCGGCGATATCTTCCCGGATATAAGGGCGGTCAGGTCTTGCCGCCGCCGCGTTTGAGTGCCTTTCTCGCCGCCATCTCCGCCTCGATGCGCGTGGGAAGCCCCACGATGCGCAGGAAGCCGGTCGCGTCGTCCTGGTTGTAGCTCCCGCCGGCCTCCATGGTGGCGATCGAAGCGTCGTACAGGGAATCAGGCGACTTGCGGCCATTGGGCCGGACCGATCCCTTATAAAGTTCGAGTCGCACCGTACCGTTCACCCGCTCCTGGGCCTTCTCGATGAAGGCGTCGAGGCACTCCTTGAGGGGCGAGAACCAGAAGCCGTCGTAGACGAGCTGCGCGTAGGTCGGCATCAGCGTATCGCGCATGTGCATAACCCGGCGATCCATCGTTATGCCTTCCAAATCCCTGTGGGCTGCCAGCAGGACGGTCGCACCGGGAGCCTCATAAACGCCGCGGCTCTTCATCCCGACAAACCTGTTCTCGACCATATCGGTTATGCCCACCCCGTTGCGGCCGGCGATCGCGTTCAATTCCCGCAGCAGTTCGACGGGCTTCATGCGCCTGCCGTTAACGGCGACGGGGAAACCCCTCTCGAAATCAACCGTTATTTCCTCGACTTTGTCGGGAGCCCTGTGCGGCGGGGCCACCATCTGGAACATCTCGTCGCGCGGTTTGCGCCAGGGGTCCTCCAGCTCGCCGGCCTCATGGCTCCTGTGCTGGATGTTCGGGTCGGTTGACCATGGCTTATCGGCCGACGCCTTGACCGGTATGCCATACTTAGCGGCGTACTCTATTGCCTCCTTGCGGCCGGGAATCAAAGCGCGGAACTCGGGATCGCGCCACGGAGCGATTATCCTGGCGCCAGGTATAAGCGCGTACGCGGCCAGCTCGAACCGGCACTGGTCGTTGCCCTTGCCGGTGGCGCCGTGCGCAATGCAAGACGCGCCTTCTTTCTTTGCGACATCCACTATGGCCTTGATCATGAACGGGCGGGCGATCGAGGTGCCGAGCAGGTACCGCCCCTCGTACTTCGCCTCCCACCTCAGACACTGAAAAACGCCGTCCCTCACAAATTCCTCGACCATATCAACCACGACGAACTTGGAGGCGCCCGAAGCTAAAGCCTTCTTTGCCAAGTTAAGGTCCTCGTCTTGGCCTACATCTACCGTTACGCATATGACTTGATAACCCTTATTCGCCAGCCAGTGGGCTATAACGCTTGTGTCCAAACCGCCGGAATACAGCAAAATGCACTTTCCCTTGCCGGATGCAGCTTTTTTCGACATCGCCTTTTTCCCTCCTTAATTAGTGGGAATCTCGCGATCGTATCTCTTACGCCCAACTGGACCGCAAGTTAAGACCTTAAAGAAAGCCTCCATGCAGCATCTAGCGACGACTGCGCTTGAAGAATACAGCCACCCAGTCTTTGTGCAAGAGAATAACAAACCATGCGACAGTTAGATGACCTAAGTCGAATAATTGTCCAACAGGTTTCAGACCGCTACCGGCCCCAATTGGACCGCCTCCTAATCTCTCAATCTATGAATAGGGCTACTATCGTCATTCACCACTACTTATGGTTATAGCGATAATTATCCCTGCTTTGCCGACCACTTAAGCCTAAATCAGCGACGATGCGGCACAAGTATTGCTAATATTTATATGGGGCGTTTTGATATAGCGAGGCATTCAGCCCAGATAAAGGAGGCGAAGAGACCTTGTGGCAGTTGGCGCGCAATATCTCACAAAATAACCTGTTATGACAAAAAGTTCGCTTTGCGTCGGCCCTGCCAGGTTTTTCTTGACAGGAATTGATGGGAGATGTATCAGTAAATCGCTTAATCAAAGAGGAACGGAGCCGTAGAGTTCGTTCTGGAGGTGTATCTGGACAAGGGGAGGGGAGGGGA
>CALKMO010000218.1 GCA_937991785.1 uncultured bacterium
GAGGTGCAATGCGGGGAGGCTGCATGGGAAGACGGTGCGGGTGAAGCAGGAGATAGACATCAGGTGATTTCCTCCGATACCCAGGGCGACGAAGGAGTTCGAGAGATTGTGCAGGGGCCGGAGCGCGGTGGAGAGGGCGAATGCGCGGTTGAAGGTATTCCGGGGAGCGGACGACGGGAACATGGCGGGAGCGCGCCGGTTTCATGCTTTTGTCGGGGCGTTGATGGTAGTGCATGCTGCGTTCGCGACAGCGCTTGCGCTGGGGTCGCGATACGAAGGAGTCTAGGGTTGAATTACGGTTCGCCTAGGACTTCATACGTAAGCCTCGAATAATCCGGGGCGCGTCATCGTCTTGAGTATTGACACGATCGCAATGTATTATGATCTGCTGGATGTAATCCGCGGAGGCCGGCGGGTGGAACGCCGGAGCCGTATCAGGAAGAACATGGAGATTACCGATATGGTCCGCTCCGATCGCGCTGCGACAGCCGTCGCTTTCTCGCCGAGGTCGTTTTTTGCGGCGATCTCGTTCGCCGCGGTCTTGTACTTATCTGGCATAGGTACGGCCATTGCAGGGGACAGTCTTATCAAAGCTGCCCAGCGCGGCGACTTGGCCGCCGTACGCGCGTTCCTAGAAAAAAAGATCAACGTCAATGCGGCCGACAGCGGCGGCAATACGGCGCTCCATCTGGCTGCTGCCGGCGGACACAAGGAAGTCGTGGAGGCGCTTCTTGAGGCAGGCGCTAAGGTTGAGGCCAAGGACGGGCGTACGTTCACCCCGCTGCACTGGGCCGCTTCTCGCGGACACACCGAGGTCGTGGCGGCTCTGCTGGCCGCGAAGGCCGACGTTAAGGCGGTGGACAGGAACAGGCGTACGCCGCTCCATCTGGCGGCGGAAAATGGGGCCGTGAAGGCGGCCGAGGCGCTTTTGGCGGCCGGGGCCGATCCCGATGCCAAGGACAACGATGGATTTTCTCCGCTGCACTTGGCCGCGCGGGAGGGGCGGAAGGAAGCCGCGGAGCTGCTCTTGGCTCGCAAGGCATCGCCCAACTCAGCGACAGAGAACCGCGTAACTCCGCTCCACCTGGCCGCCGTAGCTGGGCACAGGGAGATCGTCGTGGCGCTTCTGGCGGCCGGCGCCGATCTTGCCGCGAAAGATGCTAACGGAAACACACCGCTAAAGTGCGCGGAGGATGCGGATAAGACCGAGGTCGTCGAGCTGCTCAGGGGGAAACTCCCGGCCGCTCCGGCCGTTCCAGTCGCCGGCCTAGGCGAGGCGGAAGGGGCTCCTGCTGCCGATCCCGACATCCCGCTGCTGCACGCCGCCGCCAAGACGGGCAAGCCAGACGCCGTCCGCGAGGCGCTCAAACGGCACCCGCAGGTCAACGGGAAGGACAAGGACGGCAGGACGCCGCTCCACGTGGCAGCCGCAGATGGCTTTAAGGACGTGGCGGCCGTGCTCATAGCGGCCGGATCAAAAGTAAACGAGGAGGACAACAAAGCCAGAACGCCACTGCATCATGTGGCGGCCGGCGGGCACATCGCGGTCGCAGAGCTGCTGATTGCCGAAGGCGCCGACGCAAACGCCTTAGACTTCGACCGCAATACGCCGCTGCACCTTGCGGCCTCGAAGGGAAGCAAAAAGATGCTGGCTTTCCTTATAGGAGCCAAGGCCGATCCGTCCCAGCTGAATATCGAGGGCCTCGCGCCCATCCACCTGGCTGCCGCAAGCGGCAATGCGGAGGCCATCGCAGCGCTCCACGAGGCCGGCGCCGACCTCAATATGCCTGACAAAGAAGGGCGGCCTCCCTTGCTGATAGCGGCCATGAACGGCAGGAAGGAAACCGTCAGAATGCTGATGAAAGGAGGGGCTGACATAGAGGCCAGGCAGAAAAACGGCAGGACGCTGCTTCACATGGCCGTCGCCTCCAACCAGAAGGATACGGTCGCCATGCTTCTGGATGCCGGCGCGAGGGTTGACGCGGCGGACAACCAAGGTACGACGCCGCTTATGATTGCCGCGCCGACAGGCAAACTGGATATCGTCCGCATGCTCATAAAAGCCGGGGCGAACGTCAACGCCAGGGCCAAGGACGGGTGGAGCGTCCTGCGGATGACGAAGAAGGCAGGCCAGGACGCCGTGGCGGCCGTCCTGGTTGCAGCAGGTGCACAGGAATAGCGGACACGGAAGACCGGGGGCCGCGCCGGCATTTTTTTCATAAGAGCGGCGATTTCGTTATGTCCTGGTTAGGACGGCCGCGGCAGAGCAACGCGGCGCGATTAGTCGTGGCGCTCGGAGGCGCGTGCGGAAATAAGGCCGCGGAGCCGTATGGAGGCGCGCTGAGGCGCCGGATATGGCGAGTAGGGGGCCAAGACCATGCGGGCCGCATTGAGGATAGTATCTCTGGCCGTCCTGTCGGCCGCTCCGGCATTCGCCGCCGCGGACGAGGTGGAGGATGTGGTGAAGCTGGCAAAGGCCGGTGTGGCGGAAGAAACGATCCTGTCCTTCATTGAAGCTTCCAAGGGCGGATTCCAACTGTCTGCAGACCGCGTGTTGGAACTGAAGCGCGAGAACGTCCCGGAGCGGGTTATCGCGGCGATGCTGCGGAGGCGCTCCGGTACAGCGGCCAAGTCCCCACCGCCGGCCGGTCGGGCAGCCGGCCCGGACGCCGCGCCTACGGCGGTCGGCGCGGAAGATATCTCCGGAAAAGCGACGCGCGCGGAAGAACCAGCCGGCGAGGTCGCGGTAAGGATCGAAAACGCCGGCGGAGCGGATCTGTACGTTGCGGCCGACGCCGAGTCGCGGATCGCTTACATATCCACCGGCGCCGGGGAGGGGAAACTTCCCGCCGGACGCGGCGCCTCAGCCTTCCTCAGACTGAAACGCGGGAGATGCGAAGTCAGGTGGGAGGGAGCCGACAGCGGAATCGCCTTCGAGGCGCGCGGCGCGAGCATCATGATAATCGTGAGCAGAGCGGCGGCCGGCGAGGTCGAAGCCTTCTACGCCTCGGTATACGATGGCGACGAGAAAAAGGCCGGCGGAAGGCTGGCGCTCGTCCGCGGCGGCAGGCTCGCCGAGGACGGGAAAAGCGATGCCGGGCCGGCTGCGCCCGGCGGGACGGGCCGGGCGGCGGGCGGCGGGGGGATCGGCGGCTACAGGTCCGAGCCCAGCGGAGACCGGCGGGATGGATCGGCAGGCGGCGACTCGAAGGACGCGAATCGCGATGCCGGCGAACGCAAAGGCGAGGACAAAAAAGACCGCCGCGGGGAACAAGGCGGCGAGACTCCGCCTCCCGAAAGGATCGGATGGGGAATGCCGGCCGAACTCGAAGTGCGCCTCGTCCCGCGGTCCCCGTATTGCTTCGCTGCTGTCCCCTGCATTCGACCGTACGCATGGTACCCCTGCCCCGTCCTGCCATCGGCGTACGTCTGGATCGGTCCGTACTTGCGCATCGGAAGCTTCTGCCACGCGCCTTCCTTGAACGCGTCCTATTTCCGCGCGTCCCGCCGCGGGTGGTTGCGGTTAGACCTGCGGCTGTAACGCGCGCGTCCGCGCCGTCCGGCAAGTATTCCGGTTTCCGTTGAATCCTGCTCCCGCCGAATGTAAAAGTTTCCCCGGTTTCCCGCGGCGGCGGGATCGAACGTCAAGCTGGAGAACGCGGAAAGGAGGCTGATGTGCGGAAGCTGCTGATGGTAGGGCCACGCAAGCGGGAACTGGAAAATCCGCCGGAACCCGATTTGATGCGGGACATATTCCCGTACACAGAAGTGCCCAGGATGGTGTTTGACGGCATCGGAGTGCCGATGAGCCTTCCGGAAGAATTCTGGGTCACCGACACCACGTTCCGCGACGGGCAACAGGCCCGGCCCCCTTACGCGCCCGAGCAGATACTCAAACTGTACGATCTGCTTCACAGGCTCGGCGGACCGCGCGGAGTGGTCAAGGCTTGCGAGTTCTTCCTGTACAGCGAGCGCGATCGCAAGGCCGTAGAGATGTGCCTTGCTCGCGGCTACAAGTACCCGGAGATCACCGGCTGGATAAGGGCCGACAAAAAGGATTTCGACCTCGTCAAGGCGATGGGGCTGAAGGAGACCGGCATACTCTGCTCGGCCAGCGACTACCACATATATTTGAAGCTCGGCAAGGACCGAGCGAAGGCCTTGCACGATTACCTCGCCATAGTCGAGGCCGCTTTGGAGAAGGGGATAATACCGAGATGCCATCTGGAGGACATAACGCGTGCGGACTTCTACGGCTTCTGCATCCCGTTCGCCCAGCGGCTTATGGACCTGTCGCGCCAGGCGCGCCTGCCTGTAAAGATTCGGCTCTGCGATACGATGGGCTACGGGGTCAGCTACTCGACAGCTGCGCTTCCCAGGGGCATCCCTAAACTCGTGTACGGGATGATACACGAGGCCGGAGTGCCGCCGGAATGCCTCGAATGGCACGGGCACAACGACTTTCATAAAGTCCTCTCGAACGCCGTCACGGCTTGGCTTTACGGGTGCGCCTCAGTCAACTGCGCCCTGGTAGGTTTCGGCGAGCGCACGGGGAACACGCCCCTTGAGGCGATGATAATCGAATACATCGGGCTGAGGGGCGACGCGAACGAAACAGACACGACGGTAATAACGGAGATAGCCGAATACCTCGAGAAGGAGGTCGGATTCCGCATCCCGCACAACTATCCATTCGTCGGGGCCGCCTTCAACCAGACGAGCGCCGGCATCCACGTGGACGGGATCGTCAAGAACGAGGAGATATACAACATATTCGATACGAAGAAGATATTGAATCGCGGCATGTCTGTCAGCATCACCGACAAGTCCGGCGTGGCAGGCATCGCCTACTGGATCAACACGAACCTCCCGATAGGGGCCAAGGCGCCGGTCTCGAAGCGCCACCCCGGAGTGGCGAGAATATTCGAGCACATACAGAAGGAATACGAGGAGGGCCGCGTCACGAGCCTCTCCCACGCCGAGATGATGCGTCTGGTCAGGAAGTACCTGCCGCAGCTGTTCGTTAGCGACCTGGACAAGATCAAGGAGCACGCCAGGAGGCTGGCGACGGAGATCATCGAGAAGGCGGTCGAGCACCCCGCAATACGCAGCATGAACCCAAGGCGCCAGGAACGCTACCTGCAGAAGGTTGTGAACGAGAATCCGTTCATACAGTTCGCCTACGTGGTCAACACCGAGGGGAAATCGGCGACCCGCCACGTAACCCACCCGTCGGACAGGGCGCTGTACAAGGTGCTGGAGGGCGTGGACTTCTCGGACCGCGAATGGTTCAAGAGGCCGATGGCGGATGGCAACATCTTCTGTTCGGACCTGTACACATCCAAGATCACCAACAAGCTCATATTCACCGTCAGCGGCGTGATAGAAGACGAAGCCGACAAGATCGCGGGGGTCCTGGAGCTGGACATAAAATTCGAGGAAGTGGCGAAACTCGAACCTCCCCTGCCGGAGGAGTGACGGGAACCGAAGTATCGAGGCGGATGCTTGCGTAAGCCGGGAAGGATTCCTGCACCGCTTGCTTGCCAAGCGGAGGCCGGCTTTCGGTCGGGTCCGTACTGAGGCGCCGAAGCCGGCCGCGGGGCAGGAGACGCGCGTTCCGCTTTGCCCGTAGAGCCCTACGTTACGGTGGTCATTTCCCCTCGCGCAACCGCGCGCCGCAGCGGTTGTCCAGCCCGCATACAGCCTCGACCTTTCGCACGACGGCCTCGATGTCGTACGGCACCCGCCGCCATTCCATGACGTCGCTCTTCTCGTCCAGCAGCGCGTAACATGCCCTGTTGTCGCCGTCGCGCGGCTGGCCGACCGAACCGGCGTTTACGATATATTTCAGATCGCGCCTCAGGCGGAAGGCCCCGGCCACGTCGGACGGATACACACACCGGAAGTCGCTCGTTATGGCGCACGGCAGGTGGGAGTGTCCGCAGAAACACAGCCAATCTACTTTTTCGAACATCAGGGCCAGCCTGGAGGGATCCCATGCCGCCGCGAACGAGTCGGGCAGGACGTATTCCCATGTCGGTATAAGCGGCGAGCCGTGCACGAACAGCAGCCCTTCCTCGCGCAGCAGCCCCGGCAGGCCGTCTATGAACTCCCAATGCTCGCGTCTGGAATGCCGGAGTTCGAAGCACTTCGGCAGCATCCTATCGCGGGCGCACTCGATTATCCCGTCGCCCTTGATCGGCGAAGGGCATTCGGACCTGTCGCGGCACGGCCCGCTTTCGTCCGGGTTCATGGCCTTTTGCGTGAGGTATATGGCGCCGGCGGCTATGTAGTTGAAGCCGACAGGTCCGTGTATCAGGGCGTAGTCGTGGTTGCCGACTACGGTCGAGGGCCGCGCCCGCGACATTACGATATCCGTGCACGCCACCGGATCCGGACCGTAGCCGACGATATCGCCCAGGCATACGATGCGGTCGGCGCCGCGCGCGTCGGCGTCGGCAGCACCGATTGGAGGGCCTCGATGTTAGCGTGGATGTCGGCGATTATGGCGATCATGGCCCGCGTCTTTCCTCCCGTCTCCTCCTGTCCTTGCGCGACCCGGCCTCCGCCGCCTCCTGTCCTGTCCCTCCCCCGCGATGGGACAGAGCTTGCCGCGCGGGAACCATTCCTCCGAAAGATCGCCGGAGCCGGCCGGCGTGTGTTCTGGAAGAGATCCCGCGGCGCGAGGCGCCACAACGTCCCCCTAATCCATGTACGCGCTTACGTTATGCGCTCGGCGCGGCCCGCCGGCGCACCTCAAAAATTATCCTCCCGCGGCGGGGCTGATCGGACCGGTTGCGGAGGCGCGTCTCCCCATCCGGCAAACCATCGTCCCAAAGGTCGCGACGCAAGGTCGAGTTCCGCGACGCCCCTCTTGAGGACTTCCGCCAGGGAGGCCGATCGGATCCATCGGATCGAGCCGTCCTGCAGCAGGACGGGCATGCTTCCGCCGATCCCCTCCGCGCCTCTTCTCAACGATGGGGCGGCGTATGCCACTACGCGGTCCTGCTTCTCCTGCCTTCCCAGGTAGGTTATATGGCCGATTTTTGCGAACCATTCTTCCACATACTTCGGAGCAAGCTCACCGATATCAACCGGATATCGCCCGGCGTTGTCGGTGGCGAACCTCTCAATCGCCCCGCCGATCTTGGCGAGCGATTCCTCTGCCTGTCGGTATCTCGATACACAGGAATTCAGCTCCCGCTCGACCAGTAAAGCCATCGCTGCCGACGCTGCCGCCCCCAAGGGCAGGAGCGCGCCCGTCCTCGATCGGCCATAGATCGCCATTTCGTCGGCGCCGGCAGATACCGCCATGAGCGCCGCGCCGAGGCTGCGCCTTATCGTTTCGCCGTCGGGCAGCAGATGCGGGTCTATCGGAACGACTCGCGGCAGCCTGGCGGCTCCCATCTGCAGGATCGGGACGGCTGTGTTATAGGCTAAAGTTGCGGCGGCAGCCGTGTCGAAGTAGAGCATCAGCGACGGCCTGCCCTCGATGTTCGATGCCAGCTCCCTGAACGCCGGCAGATCGGCCAGGGATCGGCGCGGCGCCGAGTCCGAACCGGCAGGAGGTTTCGCGTCCGCGCCGGGGGCTGGGCCAGCGTTTTGCCTGCGCGCATCCGAACGTATCGCCTCCATGACGGCCATAGGATAAAGCGCGGCCACGAGGCGGTCCCCCGCCAGCGCGCAGGCGATCGCCAGCGGCGGATCCTTCGATCCGAACACCGCGACCCGATATCCGGACAGGTTCAAATCCCGCGGCTTGGCTCCGAACGCGGCCGCGAACCTAGATGCGGCTACAAGCGCCTCCAAAGCTTTTCCCTGATCTCTGATTCCCGCCCTGAACGTCAGACGCGGGAGCATGCGGATAGGCAACGAACCGCCGGCGGCGCCATCGAGCGATGCGGCGAGAGAGACCTCCCCGGAAAACAAAGCCTCCAGCACGTCGCGCCTGAAATTCACGTTCGACGCTTTTTCAGCCTCGGTCATCAAGGCCTCGATGCGCTGGCCGGTTTCGATATCGAACGCGCGGAAAACCGCCATCACCGCATCGTATGCGCTCCGCGGATCGAACCTGAGCGCGGCCGCGGCCGCGGCGTCGTCGGGTACGTCGCGGAAAGGCTCGCCCTCCAGCGGATTCTCTGAGGCCGCGGCCAATATTCCCTTGCGATCCTTCGCCTCCAGGCGGAGCGTTTCGCGGAATATGCCCCGCTCGATGCTCAACGAGTAGGCGATCCTGCGAAGCCCGCCCGCTCCCGCTGCTTCCATCAGCCGCCTCATCGCCTCGGCGGCTTCCGGCGTCAAGACAGACTCGAAGCGCCCTGCGTCGGCGTATATGACCGCGTCGGGCGCGCCGCCCCCGGGCCGCTCCGTAGCGCGGCGAAAAATCGCGTTTCCGCGAAGCAGACCGGAATCGTCATTCTTCTTCATGTTGCCCAGGAGCGCCTCGACGGCCTTCCTGCCCGAGCGGCCCGGTCCGGAGGCGGCGACGAGAAACCCCTCCGCCACGGAAAAGGCCGTTTCGGGCATACCCGAGTTTCCCGGAGCGGCGAGTATCCTGACCGTCCGGCCCGCAAACGGCTGGGAGGTGTATTTGAAGGTTCCGCCGGTCATCATGACGAGAGTCCCGATCGCGCCGTCGAGGAAGACCGCGAGGTTGCCGGCCTGATCCCCGGCGTAGATGCCCAGCACGAGGACCGGATGGGAAGGTTCGGCTCCGATCTTCCCGTCTCCGCCCGCCGCCCCCCCGCCGTCCGTTCTCGCCCCCACCCCATCCGCGCGGGCATCGGGGAGAGCTTCGGTCAGGGGGAGTGGAATGACCGCCAGCGTTATCTCGCCCCTTACCGCGTCTAGGACATCCTTCGGGTGGGCCTTTAGGACCTGCTGCGCGGCGAGCATCGCCGTCCTCAGTTGGGATTCCGCGGGCGCGAAGGCGGCCAGGAAGGATTCGTGCGAAAGCGCCTTCCATATGCCGGTCTCCCGCAGCCTTTCGAGCGAGACCTGCGGATCCGGCAGCGTCAGGACGAAAACCGCGCCGTCGGGCAGAATCCCGGCCAGCATCGGCGGCCGAGCGGTCTTCCCGTCCGGTCCTCCCCCGCCGTCAGTCTCCTCGCAGATACCCGCCCCCGCCGCCATCGCAAGCGAAGCGGCCAGGCAGAGCAGGCCGGCAGCGCGCAGGCCGATCAATCTTATCGAAGACTCATGCCTCGAATCCACCGTCGCGCCCTCCTATATCGCATCTGGCCGTTCCGTTATAAGGCGACCCGGTAGAGACGGCCCAGCCGCATCGTGCAGTCGGTTCCGTACCGCCGCGCCGGAAGGCCGGTGCCGCTCTCCCTGCCGTAAGCCTCCTATACGCAAAAGGTAAGGATGTCCCCGTCCGCCGCAGCATTCAAGCGCTTCCGGCAACTCCTCCTTCCGCGGAGGCGCCGGGGAACCGCATGTCGTATTCGGGAAGGATTCCGGCGGTCCCGGCGCGGGTCCGACAGCGTAGCGCTACCCCAAAGCCTCCGGCGCTTCCGAAACTACCGCGCTGATATTTCACAGCGCGAAGAAGCTGGATATGAATAAGGGCGTCGGCAGGATGCGCCTAATAGGCGAACCCTGCGCCAGCCCCGGCACGAACAGGTCCGGAGGGAACAG
>CALKMO010000219.1 GCA_937991785.1 uncultured bacterium
AGCCGGCGGTCTTGCGGCGGCGCGGAGGGCGCATTGGATGCCGCGCGTTATCCCTGGCGCCCGAGGCGTGGGTTCACGATCGCGGAACTCCTGGTGGCCCTCTCCATAGTGCTGATAGCGTTTACTATGAGCACCGCGATACTGGTATGGACGGCGAAGCTGAAAAGGCGGGTGGAGGGCGGAGTAGAGCAGGCAGCGGCGGCGCGGATATTTTTCGCCCAATTTCTCCGCGATCTGGCGGGCGCGTACCCGGATTCTCCTTCGGGACAGCCCCCGGTCGTTCCGCCGAAGGCCGCGGTTATAGCCGGCTCGTTCAAGGATGCCGGAGGATTGGACCACGACATAATCGAGCTTAAAACCGCGAGCGACATGCTTCCGGAGGCGGTAGAGGGCAACCCTTTTGCAAATGTCGGGGATTATTATCGCGTAAGGTATTACGCGGCGGACGGCATTCTGTACCGCGAGGTCAATCCGACGGGAGATCCCGGAGCGTGGAGCGATCCGGCGGCCTTCGATTACGCGGCCGGGGCCGAATTCCTGCGGGATGTGCGCCAGCTCGTGATCAATCCCATTCGATACTCGGCGGACGGCTGGGTTCTTCTGCCGTGGGGCGATTACGAGTCCATCGAGGGGTACGAAATAGTGCTGCACATGTGGGATCGCGCCGGCCTTTCCGGGACTTCCGGCTTCAGGGAGTTTCGATGCCGGGTACCGGCGCCGGAGGCGCTCGTTGAGTAACCGCGTGCGCATGGATCGGCGGGACGCAGGCGGCGGGCGGGCTTGCGGGGTATCGCCGGAGAGATGTTCGAAGAAGAGCGGAGGCGCGATGGGGCTTTCGCATATTTGTATGTATATTGCTTCCGGCGCGGGCCGCGCCGCCGGGCGCCCCGCGGCGGGAACGCTCGCGCCCTTCCGCCGCGCGGTCGGAGTCCCTGCGGCGTCCCGCGAAGCCATACTCCGTGCATCGGTATGCGCCGGCTGGTCGGGGCGGGCCCCGGACCGGCCCGACCCGGGCGCATTCCCCAATCGGCTCCCGGCCTCGTCCTCCCTTGTCTCAGATGTTCGCCCGAAGGGTGCCGCGCTGATAATGGTCGTCATAACGCTAACTATGCTCGCCATGCTCGGCACCGCCTTCCTTGTCTTCATACGCCTGGAATCGAAGGCGGTCAGGAACATTTCGGCCGGAACGCAGGCTGAATTCGCGGCGTTGTCCGGGCTGAATCACGCCGTGCGCGTCCTCAGGCACGCGAAGTCCGGCCGCGTCCCCCCTGGCCGGCAGATAGCGACTACGGATGGGTTCTGGGATTGGGACGATTCCGAAGGATCGTACCCTTCCGATGCCGACATGCTCCGGTCCGACCCGTCGGCCAACGCGTCCCGCCCGGAGGACAGGCCTTTCAAAAGGGCCGGCTGGCCGCGGTTCTTCGAGGCGCACTTGGCGTACGGGGACAGGGACAGACCGGCGGCGGATATCCGCGACGCGGTTACCGCGCGCACCGATGATCCCAGATACGATTACGAGGGCTTGGTCGAGGAGCTGTACGATCCGAAGCTGAGGCCCATATCGCATTCCGGCGTCCCGGACGTCGGCGGCGATCTGGACTTTCCCCTCTGGGGCCGGCGCGTTGTAGCCGGCGGCCGAATATCGGCACCGATACTCCACAGGGATCTTGCCCGCCGATGGGAAGTCAACGCGAACGATTTTTCGGCCGTATCGGGGGACATACTGGATCGTTTCTACCGAGACAGTTCCGGAAAGATGCTGCCGGGCGCCGGGAGCCGCGTCAGAGCCATGCGGGGCGATTATTACGTATGGATAACCGACCTCGATTCGAAGCTTTTCGCTCCCATGAAGGCATACAACGGCGGGGGCGAAGATACAAGCATGGAAGACACCGGCAAGGACCCGGATACGCTCCTGAGAAACATCCTCAGGTGCCTTATGTCCACCTGGCCGGGCAAGGCCGAGTGGAGGCCGGATCTGCTGTTGGCCAACCCGTCGTCGGGCGAGGATATCGTGACGCTCGATGCGGCAAAATCCCCCGGGGGATTCCGCTCGATCGGGGAGGTCGTCGAAAGGCTCGTGCCGGCATCCCTGATACCCGATCCCGCCGACATGGACCAGAAGATGCGGTACATGAACGCGAAGTACGCCATCGAGCGTTATTTCACGGTGCTGCCTTACGGGTGCGCCGGGATGCCGGATCCGCCGGGCTCCAAGCCTCCGCCGAGACTTAACGTGAACACCGCGCCTTGGGAGGTCATAGCGGCGGCGCTCAGCCAGGTCGGTTCGCCGAAGGCCCCCGACGACCCGGAAGACACGGACAGCCGTCTGGCGGCCTCCCCGGACTCCGGCCTGCTGGGTTCCGACGCCTGCGTGGCGCTCGCCAGGCGGATGGTCAAGGCCAGGCCGTTCCTGAACAGGGCCGACCTGGAGGATTTCTTCGCGGCCTGCATCGCGGACGCCGGCGCCTACGACCGGATGCTGGCCGCCATCCCGTGCCGGACGGACGAATCCGGGAATCCGCTCCCCGCCGACAGAATCAAGTTTATGGAGGAGCGGATGAAGTTCTTCCGCGGCATATTCTGCGATCCGGCGTTCGGAGACGGCTTCGCGGGGCTCTCGGAAAAACAGTTCAATGACGTGCTGAACGCCATTGGCGGCAAAGGGGACGGGCCGAGCTATTACTGTTACGGCGACTCAGCATCGCCGGAGGGAAACAACGCCGAGACCGATTACTACGATCCCGACACGGGGCTTCTGGTTCTAGATGGCGACGACAAGCCGGTTATGCAACGCTGGAAGCCGGGGAGGAACGAACTCGGCATATACCATTTCCGGTTCGCCTATACCTTCGAATACGACAAGGGTGACGGTTCGGACCCCATAGAGGTCACGGTTCTGGATACCGGCTGCATGGCCGATGAGGAAGGCGAATACGAGGATGCTTACGGACGATGCACTAAGAAGGCTAACGGCGGCGGAGGCGAATATGCCGACCTGACGTGGGGCCCGATGTTCAAATTCAAGTCCGATTACTTCCTGATATATGTTCTAGGCAGGGCGACCGATCTCCGCGACAAGGAGACGGAGAATAAGGACTTGAACGGCGACGGAGACAAGCGCGATACCGCGCTGGTTCCTCTCGCGACGTGCCGCCTGTCGGCGGTTTTCGATTCTACATATTCGAGCGGGGCCATCCCTGGCGTCAAGGAAGGCCGCATCGTGTGGATGCGCCGACAAGTTACCGGCAAGGCGAATATAGCCGACCCCAACATCCGCTGAGGTTCCGATCAGCCGCCGCGGTTCTGTCGCGTAACTCGCGCGGGGGGGCCGCGGTTCGGCCGATGGACCGATAACGTTCCGCTCCGACGTCCGTTGCCTAGCCGGCCGGGTGCGCGGCCGCAACCGCATGGAGTTCTGGCGCCCGGGAGCATATGCTCTTTTCGGAAAGGATTGGCCGGGGAATCGCCGCCACGTTTTGTTTCCTATGGATGCGCGTTCGAGGAAAGGATTATAATCGCCGGCGTACGATCCGCTCATGGGGAGCGGTTTGCGGTAAGCGCCGGGAGGAACCGATGGCGGATTCGCCGGATGCAGACGGCGGCGCCTGTCTTGTGACGGGGGGCGCCGGGTTCATCGGTTCGCACCTGGCCGAGGCGCTTCTGGCCGCCGGACGCCGCGTGGTCGTGCTGGACGACCTCAGTTCCGGACGTCTCGATAACATATCGCGCCTTCAAGGCGACCAGAGGTTCCGTTTAGTCAAGGCGGATGCGGCGGAACTTGCGGCCGTGGAGGCGGCGGCGGCCGGTTGCCGCGTAATTTTCCACTTGGCGGCCGTGGTCGGCGTCAGGGCCGCGGTCGAGACGCCCGTGCGGGCGATCAGGTCGAACATTGCGTGCTGCGAGGCGGCGCTGGAGGCGGCGCGAAGGCTCGGGTGCCGGCTGGTGCTGGCGAGTTCGTCGGAGGTGTACGGCAGGGGGCGCGGGATGCCATTGCGCGAGGAAGATGGAGCATCGCCCGGTTCGCCGGAGACTCCGCGGTGGTCGTACGCTGCGGGCAAGCTGGCATGCGAATACATGGCAATGGCGTATTTCCGGCAGTACGGGGTGGAGGTCTCGATAGCGCGGTTGTTCAACGTCATAGGTCCCAGGCAGAGCGGGCGGTACGGCATGGTGGTGCCCAGGTTCGTGCGGCAGGCGCTCCGCGGCGAGCCGCTGACGGTGTTCGGCGACGGCTCGCAGCGCCGGTGCTTCTGCGACGTGCGGGACGCGATCCGGGCGCTCATCGGGATGGCGGAATCCCCTGCCGCGGCCGGCGGCATATATAACGTAGGCGGCACGGAGGAGATCAGCATCCTGGAGCTGGCCGGCCGGATAAAGGAATTGGCGCGAAGCCGTTCAGACATCGCGCTGATCCCTTATGCGGAGGTTTACGGCGAAGCCTTCGAGGACGTCCCGCGCCGAGTCCCTGATATATCCCGCATAGGCCGGCTGCTGGGCTGGCGCCCTGAGATACCGCTCGACGAGACGCTCGCCGCGACGGTCGAGTTCGAAAGGAGTACGGCCGGCGCATAACGCGGGGGGCGGCGGAGCGTCTCCCGCCCGGCCTGTTTCAGCGTCCGGCGACGGAACCGGCGAGCTGCGCCGGACCGGCGAAGACGCAAGGCGCGGATCGGGTAAAGGGAGCGGGGGGATGCGGATCGAGATCCCGCCAGGGCGGGAAAAGGATACGACCGCCCGGCGGGGCGGGGGCTGGGATGTGAGCGCGCGCGGAACTTTGAACGGAGGCGATGGCGGTACGGGCGCGGCCCGGCATGGGGCGAGGCCTCTCTGCAGGGCGATGGCGGCGGTCGTAAGCCCGATCTTCGCTGCGGCGTCGAGCCTCATGGCGAGCCTCCGGCGGGATTGGCATCCCAGGCGGTGGTCAAACGCCGAACTGCGGCGGTTCGCGCGCCTTTTCGATGGCGACATCATAAACGTTTCCGGCTGGGACGACCGCGACAAGGAAGGCGGATGCTACGCCGATTACTTCCCGAACAAACGGTCGTACATCATATCGAACATAGGCGGCGCGCGCGGCTCCTCGGGAAGGAAGGACGAAATATACCTGGACCTCTCGCGGCCGCTGCCGGAGGATCTGAGGGGCCGGTTCGACGTCGTCTTCAACCATACGACGCTGGAACACATCTACGATATCCGGGCCGCAGCGGCGTGTCTCTGCGGCCTTTCGCGCGACATCCTGATAGCCGTGGTCCCTTTCATGCAGGAGATGCACTGGGACGAAGGATCGTACCTTGATTTCTGGCGGCCGACGCCGTTCGCGCTGGAGCGGATGTTGGAGGAGAACGGCTTACGTGCGCTGTACATGTCGTGGAATGACAACCCTGTCTATCCGATATACCTGTTTTGCATAGCTTCGCGCGAGCCGGATCGGTGGGAGGGCAAGTTTCCGCCGTTGGCGCGTCCGGAAGCGCGCCGCAGGATCGGGCGCGCGGCGGGATTTCGCGGGACCGGCGGCTGAAGGTCCGACCGGCGGCCCGATGTGAGATAGGGTGATCGGGGCGCCGAAGCGTCCCCGCCGTCGAGCGATCTATTATGGGAGGCATGGGAATTCGCCCCGTTCTGTCGCGGATAATCCGATCGAAGTACCTCAGGGAAAGCGCGGCGTGCGCCGGGGGGATAGAGGTTTCGCTGGCGGTCTTCGGCGTCCTCCAGACTCTGGCCCTGGGCTTCTGGCTGCCCCGCGAGGAGTACGGGATATGGGGTTACACCGCGGGAGCGGTCGGGCTGGCCGGCGTCCTGACTTTCCCGGGGATGGCGCAGGCCGTCATCTATGGCGCCGCCCACGGGCAGGACGGATGTCTGTGGCGCGGCACCAGGATCAGGCTCCTGGGCGGCGCGGCCTCCTCCGCAGTCCTGCTGTCTCTGGCCGGGTTTCACGCATGGGCCGGGCGGAAGGATATAGCCGCCGTGCTGGCGGTATGCGGCGTCCTGGCTCCGACGTTCCAGGCGCTCGAAACCATGGACGCCTTTCTGATGGGGCGCGGCGATTTCCGCTCGCTGCTTGCCCGGCGCATCGCCACCGGCGCCGGGACCTGCGCCGCCGTCGCCGTTGCCGCATGGGGCACCGGTTCGGTCCTGTGGTGCTGCGCCGCGTTCTACTCGGCGGGCCTGGTCCTGACCGGCCTGCTGTTCCTCCGGGCGTTGGGCATGCGCGCGAACCGCGCCGTGCCGGAAAATTTCGGCTCGATGATCCGGCAGTTCGCCGCCCAGTCCGCCGCCGCCGCGGCGACGAACCACTTCGAGCGCCCGCTGCTGAAGGCGTTCGTGTCGTTCGAGGATCTGGCCGCGTACAATATGGCCAGGGCCATGCTGTTGCCGGTAGGGTTCGGGCGGCTCGTGGATCGCATACTGGTCAGCCGGCTGGCCCGCCGCGAAGACGCAGTGGATATCCCCACGGTGATGCGGGGAATGTGGCTTATGTTCGCGGCCGGGGCGCTGGCCTATGCGGTATGCGCGGCCGGCGTATGGCTGCTGGTTCCCGTGATCCTGCCCGGGTATTCGGATTGCGTTCCCTTGGCCGCCGTCTTGCTTTCCCAGATGCCCTTCGCGTGGGGGGCAAGGCCCGGGATGAGCCTGCTGCTGGCGCGGGGCGAGCATCATTGGCTTTACCATAGGGTAGTCTGGGCCGGTTATGCCATACGGGCGGTTTTCGTAGCGTCCGGCTGCGCGGCGGCCGGCATGTACGGGGCCGCCGGCGGGTGGGTGGCGGCGGAGGCCGCTAATTTCGCGCTTGCCGCCCTCGGCGTCGCAAGGCTGCGCGGAAGCGAACGGGCCGCGGCGGTCGGAGGAGATGCCGGAAGGGGGGCGGGAGATGCGCGCGACTGCGGCCCTGATGCGGAAGCTATCGCATAGCCGTCGGTCGGGCCATCAAATTCAACAAGGGGCGGGCGGAAGGCGGAGAGATGTTCGCGGACGGACGGACGATAAGGCGCAGGCTTCTGGATCGAGCGCTGGCGGCCAATGCGCATCTGATGCGCGGCCGGGTCATAGATCTGGGCGGCAAGAAGAGCGGCAAGCGGGGCGATTTCCGACCTCCTCACGATGGCGTCCTGTGCTGGCACTATGTCAATACCGATCCCGCTACGGAGCCGGACTTTCTCGCCGACATCGCGCGCGTTCCGGTGGGCGACGGGGAATACGACGTGGCGATATGCACGGAAACGCTGGAGCATGTAAAGGATATCGAGGCTGCGGTCGGCGAAATCCACCGCATACTTAGGCCGGGGGGACTTGCGCTCGTTTCCGTGCCGTTCATATTTCCGGTCCATGCCGACCCAGGCGACTATCGCAGGTTTACCGAGGCGGGGATAAGGTCGCTCCTGGAACGCTTCAGCCGGGCTGAGATCGAACCCATGGGCGGGTTCCGCGAGGCGGTGGCG
>CALKMO010000220.1 GCA_937991785.1 uncultured bacterium
GCCCGCCGGGCCGTGGCGTTCAAAGGTCGGCAAGGACGCCTTTCGGACCCAAGGCGCATCGCCAGTTCCTACTTGGGGCTGGCTGCTGGCATGGCAATGCCAACGGACGGCGCGCGGTTCTTCAATGAGACCGACGAACCGCCCGTCGCTCTGCCTATGGACGCGGAAGGCGCGGTCGTTGAACGACACTCGGCTTGGATGGAAGGCGGCGCGATACGGCGCGGCGGCTTCGTAGCGGCGCTGTCCGGCATAGTAAGCGACATCCCGAAGGAAACGCGCAGCCCGTTCCGGTTGCTCCGACAGAACCGGATTGACCTGTGGCACGAAAAGACCGGCCTGATCCTTGGGGGCGGCCACCATAACGCCGAGCACAATCCGCCGTTTGCCAGCGTCGTTATGGACACCGGTTTCTGCGGCCGGACGGATCGCGGTTCCCTGGACCCCGCCCTGTGGAACCGCCAGCTTTCCTACATCTTCCCGAGGGCGGCGAAGACATCGTTCCGGGAAGGCATCGCGCGACTGGAACTGCATTTCGCCCACGGAAGCGTCTGCTTCGCGATATCATTTCCCACCGCCGACGAGGCCGATATTCTATACGAGTACCGTGTTCTAGGAGTGGAAAGGCTCAGGATACAGCTTGTACCCGTCCTGTTCCTCGGTTCGACCCTGCGCGTGGACGGGGAAAAAGTCCCGGCCGAGCCGTCTCCGCCCTCTGCGCGCCGCGTGGGGTCCGCACTGGATGTGACCGGAACGGCGTCGGGCGGAGCATACAGGATCGAAAGGGTCGAGGGGAAGGGGGATCTGCTGCTGCTCGGACCGTTCGACCAGATGCGGGCGTACATATCTCTGCGCGAGGACGAGCCTTTCGATCCGCTCTACATGCAGGCGATACTTTCAGCGGAAATCCCCGGCGGGCCGGGGAAGAACGAGGGGCGGGGGCGATTCCGCGTGTCGGTGTCTTAACGGCCGAAGGCGTCCGCCGGAGCGGCGCGGGATGGCGATCGAACCGCGGGCGCTGCGGCCGGGGGCGGGTGCGAGGTACGAAGAGGACGCACTCGCCCGTGGCGGCGCGCGATATATCCGGCGCGGGCGGCGCCGCGTACAGGAAAGACAGGAGCGGCGCGAGACGAAAAGAAGGTATGGGGAGAGCGATGAACATGACGGAAGGAAGTAAGCGAGAGGCCGGGCTTACGCATCGCGAGTGCCTCCGCAAGGTGCTCGCCGGCGAACCGACGCCATGGGTTCCAAACTACGAACTGGGATGCTGGGGACAGACCGTGCAACGGTGGTATGACGAAGGACTCCCGCAGGGAAAGTCCTACGTCGGACGGGCGGACATGTTCGAAGGCGAACCGCTGTTCAGGCTCGACCGGCGCGCTTTCGCCAGGCTCGATACGAAAATGCACCCGCCCTTCGAATACAAGGTCGTCGAGGAAACCGACAGGTACATAACCGCGCGGCACGCCAACGGCATCGTCACCAAGGCGCTGAAGACGGGCACGGTTCGCGGGACGCGAAAGTCCATGGATACGTACCTTTCCTTCCCGGTAACGGACAGGGCAAGCTGGAACGACGTCAAGCGGCGCTATAACCCGAACGCGATATTCCGATACCCGCTCTGGTGGGACGAGATGGCCAGGATGTGGCATGACCGCGATTATCCCGTATGCCTGCTCGGCAACGCGACCTTCGGGCTTTATTCGCAGCTACGCTCATGGGTCGGCACGGAAAACATATCGTACATGTTCTACGACGATCCGGCGCTGGTGGAAGAGATGGTCGAGTTCAATGCGGATTTCCTGCTCGAGCTCAGCGACAGGGCGCTGCGCGACGTCCGGTTCGATTACTTCAGCTTCTTCGAGGATTGCGCGGGGAAGGGAGGCCCGCTCTTCGGCCCGGAACTTTTCCGCAGGTTCTTCATGAAACCGTACAGACGCATAGTGGAGCGTTTCAGAAAGGCTGGCATAGCCAGCTTCTGGGTGGATTGCGACGGCAACTTCGAGCCGCTGATATCGCTGTGGATGGAATGCGGCATAAACGTTTTCTGGCCGCTGGAGCAGGCATCGGGCATGGATCCGAGGCGCCTGAAGAAGAAATACGGGAAGGACATTATCCTCTGCGGCGGCCTGGACAAGATGGAAATCGCCAAGGGGAAGGATGCTATAAAGAGGGAGCTGGAAGTAAAGATCCCGCCACTGCTTGATCGCGGAGGTTACATCCCGCACATAGACCACGCGATACCGCCCGAGGTATCTTTTGCGGACATGATGTACTACATCGAGCTTAAGCTGAAACTGACGGGCAGGGGATAGTATGTCCGCACGGCGCAGGAGCGTCCGCGGCGCATGAGGCGGCTTGGGGGCTTGGGAGCCGGTCGCCGGACCTCAAAGGCTCGCGAATCAGAGGACCTTGAAGGCCACGATGGTTATGTCGTCTTCCTGTTCCTTGCCGCCGGTGAAGGCGGTTATGGTTTCCTCGATCGCAGCCAGCAAGTCATGCAATGGCATGGAGTGTCCCTTGACGATGATATCAAGCAGCCTCTTTTCGCCGAACTCCTCGTTGCTCCTGTTGGACGCCTCTACGACCCCGTCCGTGTACTGGAAAAACAAGTCGCCAGATTTCATTTCCAGCTCGACTTCCTGCATGACCGTCGCGAACCGTTTGCCGCTCTTGTCGACGCCTATCACCATGCCGTTCGGGCGGATGTTGAGGGTGCTGGGCGTGCGGGATGGGTTGTAGAGTATGGGGGGATTGTGCCCAGCCCTGGCGAACCTGAAGATCCGCTGCCTCACGTCGAGCACCGCGTAGCTTGCGGATACGAAGGTTTCGCCGTCCAAGTCGTTGGACAAGTCCTCGTTCGTAAGGCACATAACTTCCTTGGGAGACGATTTTCCGCGCGCGTATATCTGGATGGCCTTCTTCGCCATCCCCATAACGATGCCTGCCTCGACGCCGTGGCCCGAGACATCGCCCATGCTTATTCCGTACTCCGAGTCGCTGATCTTGAAGAAGTCGTAGAAATCGCCGCTGACCTTGGATGCCGGCAGATAAACGGAAGAAAACTCGAAACCCTCTACGTTGGGCAGACGCGGAAGCATCTGAAGCTGGCGCTGGCGCGCCAACTTCAGGCTCTTCTCGAGTTCTGATTGCTTGCGCAACTGCTCGGCAAGCTGTTTAAGCCGCTGCGCGTCCATGCGCCTCCGCCGCCGCCATCGCGACCCGGCCTCCGTCCGCACCCCTCATCTCCGCGGGGCGCGCACCTGGGACGTGCCGCCGCGCGGAACGGTTGGCGGCTACCGGCTCCGCAGCGGACGCCGCCACCCACGCCGCGAAACGTCGCTCTCCACTTGATCCCTTATAACGAACGCCGCGCCGTTGTCAATAATCTGAAGGAGAGCCGATCGCGCTGTTTACGGACGATAGGGAGATTTCCGCGGATTCGGGGAGGCTTTACCCCAAAGCTTCATAGTGAGCGCACCGCGCAGGAACGCCGTTTTTCTTGATTTTCCACCCGGTTTTTGTGGGCGTGAGTGGATATCTGCCGCGGCATATGACTAAAAGGACCGCCGCAAACGCAACGGCCGGAAGGAAGAAGT